>JBIHZO010000192.1:0-6620 GCA_044231405.1 Cypionkella sp.
AAGCGCCGCGTCCTGCGCAGCGGTTATTGCCCGGGAGGTGCCTTCTCCCGCCGGCATCTGCTCAATCGCGGTCAGCCGGGCCTCGAACGTGGCGAGGCGCGCATCGAAGGCGGTCAGATCGGGCGCGGGCAAAGCCTCCAGTGCGGCAACGCGGTCTTGTAAAGCACGGTCAGGGACCTGAACCTGTGTCTGTAGCGCCTCGATCTGCGCAGCCTGTTCAGCAAGTTGCGCCGTCAGAGCAGAGGTGTCCATCAGGGGCCAGCCATCCGGCACATACTGGGCCACGCCAAAGCCTGCACCCGCCGCGATCAAACCGCCCAGCACCCCCCCTGCAAGACCGCTGCGCCGAGGGGCGGCGACAGGTTGGGGGACAATTGGTTCAACCAAGGGGATCGGCTCTGGCGTCGGTTCGGATTGCGGCATCGGTTCGAGCATGGCCTCGTCGGCTGTGTCTTTTTCTGCCATGACCGACCTCATTTGTTGCGCCTGAAAATGTTCCGACAGATGCAAGGTAATGCTTTGCCCCCGTCAGGTTCAAGAACCCATCCCGTCTGCGATCAGCGCAGCAATCGCATCAAGCATCGCGGCGGCGTCAGGCCGCTTTGCCGTGCGCATCAAAGCTGGAACCAGATCGGCAGCCGCCGCCGCCACGGCAGGGCTGAGCGCGGCCACCCAAAGCAGCGCAATTGTGGGGCTTTGCAACCGTTGGGCACTGAAAATCCGGGCGGAGCGGGGCGAGAACAGGGGTATGACCACCGGTCCGGCTCGGCGCAAAAGACAGACAGCAGCCTCGGACAGCGGTTGCGGGGATTGAGTGTAAGAGATGGCCGAAACAGTCTCAAAACCGGCCAAATGCAGCCGTTCGGAGATGTTGCCGGTGGTGTCGGCACCGCGCAACAACAGCAAAGGACCAGACGGAGAGGCCGCCTGAATATGGGCGACCAAAGCGTCGGCATCACCTTGGGCCGATTGCGTCTGGAACCCGGCCGCTTGGGCCGCCAAAGCGGTCCGATCGCCGACACAGTAGGCAAGCGCGGGAAGTAAGACACCTGCGGCGGAAATCCGCCGTGCCGCCTCTGCCCCCGTCTCGGATGTGAGAACAAGAGCGGCAAAGCTGCGGCTTGGCAGATCGGGTTGCAGATATTCGGGTGCCATGAGGGGAGAAATGACGACTTCCACCTCCGGCCAACACGCACGCAGTTGCTCTGCAAAGCGCTGGCTTTGCAGCAAGGGGCGGGTCAGAAGGATCGCAGGGGTGCGGGATTGTCTGGCCATGCCCTTGGTGTTACCTGCGAAGGGGCGTTCAGGCAACGGCGGACCATGACAGAACAGCTTACCTTTCTTGGCATCGAATCAAGCTGTGACGACACGGCGGCGGCTGTGGTGCGGCATCGGGTGGGGTTTGCGCCCGAGATCCTGTCATCAGTGGTCGAAGGGCAGGTAGCGCTGCATGCCGACTTTGGCGGTGTGGTGCCAGAAATTGCGGCGCGGGCACATGCGGAACGGCTGGATCATTGCGTGGAGCAGGCTTTGGCGCAGGCCGGGGTTAGCCTGCGCGGGTTGGACGGCATTGCGGTGACGGCGGGGCCGGGGCTGATTGGCGGGGTGCTGTCGGGGGTAATGCTGGCCAAGGGTTTGGCGACGGCGACCGGGTTGCCCTTGGTGGGCGTGAACCATCTGGCGGGGCATGCTTTGACGCCGCGTTTGACGGATCAACTGGCGTTTCCCTATCTGATGCTGCTGGTATCGGGTGGGCATTGTCAGTTTCTGATTGCGCGCGGACCAGAGGAATTTCAACGGCTGGGCGGCACCATCGACGATGCTCCCGGTGAGGCGTTTGACAAGACGGCCAAGCTGTTGGGGCTGGCGCAACCCGGCGGTCCGGCGGTGCAGGCAGAGGCAGCTTTGGGCGATGCGAAACGGTTTCAGTTTCCGCGCCCACTGTTGGACAGGCCCGGCTGCGACATGTCTTTTTCGGGTCTGAAAACCGCGCTTCTGCGGGCGCGCGATGCACTTATTGCCACGCATGGCGGCCTTTATGTGCAGGATCGGCGCGATCTGTGTGCGGGATTTCAGCGCGCGGTCGCCGAGGTGTTGGCCGAAAAGACCCGGCGGGCATTGGCGGTGTATCTGGAGGATTCCCCGGCCGTTCCGGCGCTGGCCGTGGCGGGTGGAGTTGCGGCGAATACCGCCATTCGCGCAGCGTTAGAGACGGTTTGTGACAAGATGGGTGTGCGGTTTCTGGCCCCACCGCTGCGGCTTTGCACCGACAACGCGGCGATGATCGCTTGGGCAGGGATTGAGCGATTTCGCAATGGCGGGGTGGATGATATGGGCCTGATGGCCCGGCCCCGCTGGCCTTTGGATGCGACAGCGGCCCCTATGATCGGGTCGGGTAAAAAAGGGGCCAAGGCATGATCGGCATTGTCGGTGCAGGTGCGTTTGGCACGGCTTTGGCGATAGCGCTGGGGCGTGAGGGGCGTTCGGTTTTGCTGTGGGCGCGGGATAGCGCGCATGTGGCCGAGATGGCGCAAACAAGGACGAATGCGGCGCGACTGCCGGGGGTGGTTCTGCCGGAAAGCGTGACGGTGACATCGGAAACCGAGGATCTGGCGGGCGCAGAGGCGGTGCTGTTGTCGCTGCCGATGCAGGCTTTGCGCGGATTTCTGGAGTCTCATGCGGCGGTTCTGAACGGCTTGCCTTTGATCGCCTGCTGCAAGGGCGTCGATCTGGTCACGCTGAAGGGTCCGACGGCCCTGATCGCGGCGGCCTGCCCGGCTTCGGCGTTTGCAATTCTGACTGGCCCCAGTTTTGCCGCCGACATTGCGCGCGGGATGCCCACGGCGTTGACATTGGCGGGGGCGGAGGCCGAGGCGCTGCAGCATCTGCTGTCCACACCCGTGCTTCGGCTGTACCGGACCGATGATGTCATAGGGGCAGAACTGGGTGGCGCGTTGAAGAATGTGATCGCGATTGCCGCCGGGATGGTGATTGGCGCGGGTCTTGGCGATTCGACCAGAGCGGCATTGATGACGCGTGGCTATGCGGAAATGACCCGGCTGGCCCTGGCTTTGGGGGCGCGGGCAGAGACTTTGGCGGGGCTGTCGGGGTTTGGCGATCTGGTGCTGACCTGCACCTCGGCGCAGTCACGCAATTTCCGCTATGGGCAGGCTTTGGGGGCCGGTCAAGCGTTTGATACCGATGTAACGGTCGAGGGCGCTGCGACGGCGAAGGCGGTGGCCAACATGGCCAGGACTCTTGATATTGACATGCCGATCACCCGAATGATCGCCGCACTGATCGACCAACAGATCACCTTGCCACAGGCGATTGCCGCCCTGCTGGCGCGACCTTTGAAACAGGAGTAGCCCATGCGCGTCGCCCTTATCTGCACCGACAAACCCGATCATTTGCAAGTACGGCTGGACAACCGCGCCGCCCACCTGGCGCATATTGAGGCGTCGGGCGTGGTCGAAATGGCGGGGCCGTTTCTGAACGACGGCACCATGACGGGCAGCCTGGTGGTGCTGAACGTCGGGACTTTGGCCGAGGCGCAGGCTTGGGCTGATGCCGACCCCTATGCGGTGGCCGGGCTGTTTTCGTCGGTGATGATCAGCGAATGGAAAAAGGTGATCGGATGAAGTTCTGGCTGTTCAAGTCTGAGCCCGACACTTGGGGCTGGCCTGATCAGGTGGCGCGCGGCGATGCGGGCGAGGAATGGCATGGGGTGCGCAACTATCAGGCGCGCAACAACATGCGAGCGATGGCGCTGGGTGATCTGGGTTTCTTCTACCATTCCAACATCGGCAAGGCCGTGGTGGGAATTGTCGAAGTGTGCCGCACCTCGGCACCTGACAGCACGACCGACGATCCCCGCTGGGATTGCGTGTGCATCCGGGCGCTGCGGCCTTTTGCGCGGGCAGTGTCGCTGGATGACTGCAAAGTACAGCCGGGGTTGGAACAGATGGTTTTGATCAACAGCCCAAGGCTGTCAGTGCAGCCGGTAACGCCAGATGAGTGGCGGATCGTCTGCGCTATGGGTGGCGTTGCCCCGTGACGGAAACGGGGGGACTCCTACCCCTAGAAGACCCCCCATCCACCCCACGTGCTCCCTCAGCACCACACGTGTTCTGTTCGAAAGGTCTTGGACATACTGCCCGGCTTGATCAACCTAGCCGCGAATCTCTGCATTCGCAAACGCAGAGCATGGAAAACTTGACCCAAAAGCAAAACGCCCGCCTGTGATCAGGCGGGCGGTTGCAAAAGGCGGTTGGTCTTACTTGTTGTAGACGGACTCTTTGCCGAAATGCTTGGCCAACATGTAGTAAATGACGGCGCGGTACTTGCTGCGCTCACCACGGCCATAGGTGTCGATCACAGCATTGATCGCCTCCATCAGAGCGGGGCTGTCGGCGAGACCCAGTTTTTTCATCAGGAAGTTTTTCTTGACGGTTTCCAGTTCGGACTCGTCGCTGGCGGCGACGGTCTGGGAGTCGGCATTGTAGATCGCCGGACCACAACCAATTGTGACTTTGGTCAGCAGGTCCATATCCGGGGTTATTTTACACTTGTTCGTCAGATCGTCGGCATATTTGGCAATGAGTTCGTCGCGTTTGCTCATTCGAAGTGTCCCTTGTTTCTTGTTCTCACTATGAATTGTCTGCCGTTTGATGGCGGAAGTGCAGACAGCTTAGGCCAAGGTTTGCAGCACACAAAGGGAATTGTCGCGTGGCATTCCCCCCAAACAAAAAGGCCCGGTGCTGACCGGGCCTTTTTTCAATATCAAATAAGTCAGTACCGATAGTGCTCCGACTTGAACGGGCCTTCGATCTTGACACCGATATAGTCGGCCTGATCCTTGCGCAGTTCCGTCAGCTTCACGCCGATTTTCTTCAGGTGCAGGCGGGCAACCTTTTCGTCCAGTTCCTTCGGCAGGATATAGACGCCGGGCTGATAGTCTTCGCCTTTGGTCCACAGTTCGATCTGCGCCAACACTTGGTTGGTAAAGGATGCCGACATCACGAAAGATGGGTGGCCGGTGGCATTACCAAGGTTCAACAGGCGGCCTTCGGACAACAGGATGATGCGATTGCCATTCGGCATTTCGATCATGTCCACTTGCTCTTTGATGTTGGTCCACTTGTGGTTCTTCAGCGCAGCAACCTGAATTTCGTTGTCGAAGTGGCCGATGTTGCCGACGATCGCCATATCCTTCATCTCGCGGATATGCTCGATGCGGATGACGTCGCGGTTGCCGGTGGTGGTGATGAAGATGTCGGCGGCCGAAACCACGTCTTCCAGCAGCACAACTTCAAAGCCGTCCATTGCGGCCTGCAATGCGCAGATCGGATCGACTTCGGTGACCTTCACGCGGGCGCCAGCGCCTTGAAGGGACGCGGCAGAGCCTTTGCCAACGTCGCCGTAGCCGCAGACGACGGCAACCTTGCCGGCCATCATGGTGTCAGTGGCGCGGCGGATTCCATCAACCAACGATTCCTTGCAGCCGTATTTGTTGTCGAACTTCGACTTGGTCACGGAATCGTTCACGTTGATCGCCGGGAACGGCAGTTGGCCCTTCTTGTGCAGATCATAGAGGCGATGCACGCCGGTGGTGGTTTCTTCCGAAACGCCTTTGATGTCGGCGCGGGTCTTGGCGAACCAACCGGGGCTTTGCTTCATCCGTTTCTGGATTTGCAGCTTGATGACTTCTTCTTCTTCGGATTGCGGAACCGACAAAAGGTCTTCGCCCGCCTCCATCCGCGCGCCAAACAACACATACAGGGTGGCGTCGCCACCATCGTCGAGGATCATGTTCGCGCCTTCGGGGAACTGGAAGGAGCGGTCAAGGTAATCCCAATGCTCGGTCAGGGTTTGGCCTTTGACCGCGAACACGGGCGTCCCTCCGGCGGCAATCGCAGCGGCAGCGTGGTCTTGGGTCGAGAAGATGTTGCACGAGGCCCAGCGGACATCGGCACCCAACGCCGTCAGCGTTTCGATCAGCGCGGCGGTCTGGATCGTCATGTGCAGCGAGCCGACGATGCGCGCGCCCCTCAGTGGCTTGGAGGTGCCGAACTCTTCACGGCAGGCCATCAGGCCCGGCATTTCGGTTTCCGCGATGGTCAATTCCTTGCGGCCAAACTCGGCCAGAGCGATATCTTTAACGATGTAATCCTTCGGCATGCGCCGCACTCCTTGATCCTGTGGTTGCGGGGCAAATAGCACTTGCCGGGCCTCTCGACAACTCGGCGTGCGACTGTCAGAAAAATACAGCAGAATGAGGTCAGCAATGAAACAGCCGCGCGCATGGCAACGGATGTTATCGGGGCGCAGGTTGGACCTGCTGGACCCGACCCCGATGGATATCGAGATCGAGGATATCGCGCACGGGCTGGCGTTTGTGGCGCGTTGGAACGGGCAGACGCGGGGCGACTGGCCCTATTCGGTGGCAGAACATTCGATCTTGGTGGAAGAAATCTTCACCCGGCAAACCGGGAATGAGGCCAAGTGGCAACTGGCTGCCCTGCTGCATGATGCGCCGGAATATGTGATTGGCGATATGATCAGCCCGGTGAAGGCCGCCGTGGGGCCGAACTATGGCGAATTGGACCTGAGGCTGACAG
>JBIHZO010000012.1:0-19748 GCA_044231405.1 Cypionkella sp.
CAGGATGCCGGTTCGTGGACCTTGTTGAAATCCACCCCGGTGGACCGTGCGCAGGCGGCCTGGCTCTATGCCCAGTTCGTCGTGTCCAAAACGGTTGACGTCAAGAAGTCAGATATCGGCCTGACCTTCATCCGTCAGTCCACCATCGACAGCCAGCACTTCACGGACCGCGCGCCGAAACTTGGCGGCCTGATCGAGTTCTACCGCTCGCCCGCGCGTCTGCAGTGGTCGCCCACCGGTACCAACGTCCCGGATTATCCGAAGATGGCACAGCTGTGGTGGCAGAACATCGGCGATGCCATGTCGGGTGAGAAAACCCCGCAGGAAGCGCTCGACAGCCTCTGTGCCGAGCAGGAAAAGGTCATGGCGCGGATCGAAAAATCGGGTGTTCAGGGCGATATTGGCCCGAAACTGAACGACGAGAAAGATCCGCAGGAATGGCTCGATGCCCCCGGTTCGCCGGTGGCCAAACTTGAGAACGAAAAGCCGCAGGGCGAGACCATCGCCTATGACGAGCTGATCAAATCCTGGCAGCAGTAATCCTTCCTGCCTGAAACCGGGCCGGTTGCCTCGGCAATCGGCCCACATCTCCTCCTTTGCCAGACCACCAACCAACGCCCGCCGGGCGTCAGGAGAAAGCTATGAACCACCCCAAGCAACATATAGGTGATCTCGTCTCGGAGATGCTGGCGCAATATGGCGTAGAACTCGTCTTCGGCATGCCCGGCGGCCAGACCACCGCGCTGCATGACGGCATCTCGCGCCGCAATGACCGCATCCGCCACATCCTGATGCGCGACGAGCGTAACGCCGCCTATGCCGCCGACGCCTATGCCCGCCTGACGGGCAAGCCGGGGGTCTGCGATGTGACCGTGGGTCCGGGGGCGAACCTATTGCCGGCTGGCTTTCTTGAGGCGCTGAACGCCTCGATCCCCATGATCGCCATCGTGGGGGAATTGCCGCTGGATTGGCTGTCTCTCAAGGAAAAAGGCATTGCCAGCCAAGGCTTTGACCAGCTTGCTTTCTTCAAGACCTGCTCCAAGGAGGCGTTCCTCGTGCCCTCGGTCGAGGCTTTGCCCGACTTGATCCGCGCCGCCTTCCGCATCGCCACCTCGCCCCGTCCGGGCCCAGTGGCGCTGATCATCCCGCATGACATTTTTGATGCCGATTGGGACGAAGAGGCCCTGCCCATCGTGGTCGACGACCGGGCGAAACAGATCCCCTTTGTCCGCTCTACCGCACCGGCCTCTGACATCGAACAGGCCGTGGCGCTCATCCACAAGGCCAAACGCCCGGCCATCGTCTATGGCGGCGGCGTGCACGGCTCTGCCGCCGCAGCCGAGGCCACAGCCTTTGCCGACCGGCTGGGTGGCCTTGCCGTCACCAGCCTGTCGGGCAAAGGATCGGTTCCTGAAACCCGCTCCTACGCGGCAGGGGTATTGAACCCGCTCGGCTCGTGGGCCGCCATCGAACTGATCCAGGAGGCTGACCTGATCATCTGGTGCGGCTCCAAGGTCAGCCAGAACACCGGCATGAACTGGACCCTGCCCAAACCCGATCAGGCCACCATCACCATCGATTGCGATCCGGGCGAACACGGCCGCACCTTCCGCCCCACGGTGCCGCTCTTTGGTGATGTCCGCGAAATCCTGCGCTCTCTGGATGCGGCGCTGGGCGACAGTCTGGCAGGCAGCCGGCCCGAATGGGACGCAAGGATCGCCGCCATCAAGGCCGAAGGCGACGCCGCCAAAGCCATCGAGATGGCGTCCGACCAGATCCCCGTCCTGCCCCCCCGGATCATGCGCGAGATCGCAGCCCGGCTGGAAGATACCGACATTGTCGTGTCGGACGCCTCTTTCTCGGCCGGCTGGATTTCGGGCTATATCCCCGCCAAGCGGCCCGAACGTCAGTTTCTGTTCGCGCGCGGGCAGGGCGGGCTTGGTTATGCCGTACCCGGCGCCATCGGGGCGGCCGCAACCCGGCCCAATGCCCGCATTGTCACCGTGGCGGGCGACGGCGCGTTTTCCTACACGATCGGCGAGCTGGCCACGATGGCGCAATACAACCAGCGCGTCGTGAACGTTGTGATCAACAACGGCAAGCTGGGCTGGATTCAGCTTTGGCAAGAGATCTACTTCGGCAACGTCCAATCGGCCAACCTTGAAACGCAAACCTCGACACCCGGCTATGCGGCAGCGGCAGCGGGTCTGGGTCTCTTGGGCATCTACGTCGATAAACCCGATGAGATCGGCCCGGCGCTGGACCGCGCCTTTGCCCATGACGGCCCCTCGGTTGTCGAGGTCCGCATCGACGATCGCGCAACCCCGATCCACTCGTTCAAACGCCGCATGAAAGAGACCAACGCCAAGCCGCGCCCGCGCCCGGGCACGGTCTACAAACTGCGGCAATACAAGATCTCGCCGGATCTGTGACACCCGAACAGGGGGCCGTCTGGTCCCCTGTTGGCAACCCGGGCCTTGGTCGGCTGTGCCGTGATGCCTGCCAGATCAAGGCATCACGGCGGTCCGTCTTGATCGGCTGGGCCTTGAGGGCACCCTTCTCCTGCCGGGTTTTCATGACCACGACAGGCTGCCCAGCCTTGGACAACCTGCGATGCAACCACTGCGACAAGGCACCAGCCTCGAGTCCGACCGCAGCGCTTGCGCCGCCCTGATCGTTGATCCAGCGCAACAGCGCCTCGGGCTCGCTCGCCACCTGCGCCGCCTTCACTGTCTTCCCATGCTCGCTGATCACGCAGATCGCGGTCTTTTCCAGCGACACTTTCAGCCCAATGAACAGCCTCATCCCGCAGTCCTCCCATCAACTCCGAAACAGCAATGGCGCCACTTTGCCCACGATTTTGCAACGGTAACGGGCGGGCCGCGACGCAGGCCCCATTGCGGCATCTCATCACGTCGGCACGGCCCCAAAGCGCGCGCGTTATTGTGCTGATCTGTGGGCATCACATGGGCCAAGGCAACAGTTGAGCTGAGGCCGCAGGCCGATCTTGCCTTGCCTTTTGCGCAGGTTTCCGGTCGCCTGAAGGACTTTGGGTGGAGACAGGCCCAACCGCCAAGATGGCAATTTTCTTCTTGGGCCCCAACTGGCAACTAGGATGCAGCCTGCCAAGCTTTGCGGAAGCCTGGCAGGCTCTTGCAGAACGTCAAAGACCTCAAAGCGGTCGATCCTGGAGCCAAGCGGCATCACTGTCCGGCGCAAGGCCTTGGGCGTGTCTTGGCAGTCGCGTACAAAGGGCAAGTTGGCAAGCCTGGCCTGAAAGAGTGCAAGAGTTTGGGCCTAGGCCAGAAGCGGCAAAGGATTTCAGGCGGCAAAGCAATCCATTGTCCCGTTGAAAAAGAACTGGATGGTTTGAGCATGTGGAGTCAAATCGCGGGGAAGATCACATCCCGGGAAATGGCAAAATCTGAGCAAAATGTGGTACTTTACATGGTATCAAGAAATGACCACAAACAGATCAGTTCATTAAACCAAAGGCTTGTGAATTGCCTTCTGAGGGCAATAAAGAAGCAGGCCGGGGATGATGTTCAGCTTGATCAGACGCGGCGTCGAGGTAAGAAGCATGGCGATCTGGGAGTAGGATCGGGGGTATTGGATTGCCTTGAACTTTGGCGTTCGTTCAATAGCGCTTCATTGGATGAAAAACGCGGTTGCCTCCCGCACTCCGCTTTCCCATAGCCCTACTGATGCCGCAGCGCCTCGATTGGGTCCAGCCGTGCCGCGCGCCGTGCCGGGAAATAGCCAAACACCACCCCCACCAGCGCCGAAAACCCGAAGGCCAGCGCCACCACAGATCCCGATGGTGCGAAGGGAATCGCCATGAACACCGATCCGCCATAGGCAATCGCCAGCCCGACCACGATGCCAACCGCCCCGCCCAGCAGCGACAGCACAATCGCCTCGACCAGAAACTGTGTCAGCACTTGCCCCGCACTGGCCCCGACGGCCAGCCGGATGCCAATCTCACGCGTGCGCTCGGTCACCGATACCAGCATGATGTTCATGATGCCGATGCCGCCCACCAACAGGCTGACCGCCGCCACCGAAGACAGCAGCCCCGTCAACACGCCGTTGATCCCCGACAGCATCGATGACAATTCTTTCGCGTCGGTCACGCTGAAATTGTCGGCCTGCGTCGGGCCGATGCGGCGGCGCTCGCGCATCACATCCTGCACTGCCTTGATGCCATCGGCAGAGCTGACCGATTTGCGCAGGGCCACGGTGATGGAACTGACGTCCTTGTTGCCCTCCAGCCGCCGCTGCACGGTCTTGATCGGCATCAGCACAACGTCATCCTGATCCTGGCCAAAGCTGCCCGCGCCCTTGGCGGCCAGCAGCCCCACCACCTGACAGGCGACGTTTTTCACCCGCACCATCTCGGCCATGGGATCGGAATTGCCAAACAGCTTGGTCGCAACCGTCTGGCCCAGCACACAAACGGCAGTGCCTGCACTTTCCTCGGTCGGCTCGAACGCGCGCCCGGCAGCCAGCGGCCAGTTCTGCACCCGCAGGTAGTCCGCCGTGGTGCCATAGATCTGCGTGCTGGCATTGGCGCTGCCGTAAACCACGGTCTGACCCGAGCTTTCGACCGGAGCGACATAGCCCACCTGCGGCAGTTCCGCCAAAGACTCGGCATCCTTGACCACAAAGCGCGGCGCAGATGCCCCTCCGGTTGGCGGGCCAAAGCTGCGGGTCCCGGGGCGCACGGTCAGCACATTGGTGCCAAGGGCGGCGACGCTGGCGGTGACTTGCGCGGAACTGCCCTGCCCGATGGTCACCATGGCAATCACCGCCGCCACCCCGATGACCACGCCCAGCACGGTCAGAAAGGTGCGCAGCTTGTTGCGGATGATGGTGGTGAAGGCCAGCGTCACGGTTTCCCACAGCATATCATGCCCTTTCCTTGACAGGTTCATCGCGCGTCAGATGGCCGTCGGTGAACACCAACAGCCGCTGCGCATAGGCGGCAATGTCCTCTTCATGCGTCACCATGACGATGGTGATGCCCTCATCGCGGTTCAGCGCCTGCAACAATTGCATGATCTCATGGCTGCGGGCGGAATCGAGGTTGCCCGTGGGTTCATCCGCAAGGATCATCATCGGATCGCCTGCCAGCGCCCGCGCAATCGCCACGCGCTGCTGCTGGCCGCCTGACAACTGCGACGGATCAGACCCCTCGCGCCCTTTCAGGCCCACTTTTTCCAAGGCCGCACGGGCGCGGACATGACGCTCGGCCCGCTCCATCCCCTTGTAGATCAGGGGCAATTCGACATTTTCTAGCGCAGAAGACCGCGCCAGCAGGTTGAACCCCTGAAACACGAAGCCAAGGCAGTGGCGGCGCAGCAGGGCGCGGCGGTCCTGGTCAAGGTCTTGCACCTCGATGCCCTGAAAAAGGTAACGCCCGGAACTGGGGCGATCCAGACAGCCGATGATGTTCATCGCCGTTGATTTGCCAGACCCCGACGGCCCCATGATCGCCACGAACTCGCCGCGCGCGATGGTCAGATCGACGCCGTCCAATGCGCGCACCTCGGCCTCGCCCGCGCCATAGACCCTTCGCACATCGGCAAAGCGGATCAGCGGGTCCGTCATCGCGCGCCTGTGGTCTGATCGGTGATCACCAGATCGCCCGCCACCAGATCGCCCACCACCGCCGTGTTGCGCCCGTCCGTCGCCCCCAGCGTCACCGCCACCTCAACCGGGACATCATCGCGCAGCACCCAGATCGACTTGCCGCTGCCCACTGCCGCCGCCGTCCGGTTGCCGCCGCGCGGCAGGATCAGCCCGACCAAACCGCCGCCACTTTGCCGCGCTGCCGCCGCCGCAGGGGGCGCATAGCGCAGCGCTGCGTTCGGCACCGTCAGCGCGCCAGCCACCTGATCCACGATGATCACCGCCGTCGCCGTCATGCCGGGGCGCAACAGCCGCTCGGGATTTTCCACCGACAGCACCGCCTTGTACGTCACCACATCCTGCGTCACCTCGGGCGCGAAACGCACCTGCGTGATCTGCGCCGGAAAGTCGCGGCCGGGGTAGGCATCGACGGTAAAGCTGGCCGCATCGCCGACCGTGACCTTGCCGATATCAGCCTCGTCAATCGCCACCAGCAACTGCATCCGGGTCAGGTCTTCGGCCAGCTTGAACAGCACCGGGGCCTCGAATGACGCGGCCACTATCTGCCCGGCCTCGGCGGTGCGGTCCAGCACCACGCCGTTGATCGGGCTGCGGATCACGGCCTTGTCCAGATCGGCCGTCACCAGATCAAGATTGGCTTCGGCCAGCGTCAGATCGGCGGTGGCAATGGCAATGGCGGCTTGGGCGCGTTCATCGGCCACTTCAAACCCCACCAGATCCTTGCGCGTCGCCACCCCGCGCTCGGCCAGTTCCTGCTGCGTTTTCAACACCGCCGCCGCTTCGCGGGCGCTCGCCACCGCCTGAGTCAACCGCGCTTGCGCCGACGCCAGCTGCGCGCCGGCGTTGTCGACCTGCGCCGCAAGCTTGGTGGTGTCCAGCGTTGCCAGCACTTGTCCCGCCGTCACCTCATCGTTGAAATCCACCGTCACCGTGGCCAAGGTGCCCGACAATTCCGACGACACTTCAACCTCGGTCGTGGGCTGCACCGTGCCCGTGGCCGTCACCGTCACCACCAGATCGGCCAGCACCACCGGCTCTGTCGTATAGCGCACCACCGACCCGGCCGCCGACTGCACCGTGTAATACCAGCCACCGCCGCCCGCCAAGGCCACCAAGACCAGCGCAACCCAAAGCCAGCGCCGCCGCTTGGGCCGCGCCCCCCCCAGCATGCGGGCAATGTCATCGCTTGATTGGGCCAACTTGATACCTCTGCCTGTCCGTCACGGCTTCAACGCCGCCGCGACCGCTTTCCGTCGGTATCAAATGCAGTGCCGCAGCGTGATGGCAACCCCTGACGCCTAGCTGCCACGATAGGTTGAATAGGCAAAGGGGCTGATCAACAGCGGCACATGGTAATGCGCGCTGGCATCCGGCACGCCAAATCGGATCGGAATTTCGTCCAGAAACAACACCTCGCCTGTCGCCTGACCGCTGGCGCGCAGATACGCCCCGGCGCAAAACACCAACTCGTAAACGCCGGCGGTGAACGCCGTGCCCGCCAGCATCGGCGCATCGGTACGGCCATCGGCGTTGGTCACGGTTTCGGCAATCTTCTTGTGGCTGTTGCCGCTCACCCGGTAAAGCATGATCTTCACCCCCGCCGCAGGCTTGCCCCGCGCGGTGTCCAGCACATGCGTCGTCAAACGTCCGTCCGCCATCTTGGCCCCCTGATGATCCATCGCCAGCCTATCCCGCGCCGCGCCCATGGCACACGCGTCTTGCTGCGCAGGTCTTTCATGGATTATTTGATAAAGCCTTTCGGAATTCCCGCATAGTCTTTCCCCATCAGACGAGGTCGCCCATGAACCGCTATCCCCGAGATTTCCGTGGCCACGGAGCCACCCCCCCCGATGCCGCCTGGCCGGGCGGTGCGAAAATCGCTGTGTCGGTGGTGCTGAACTATGAAGAGGGCGGCGAGAACAATGTCCTGCATGGCGATGCGGGGTCAGAAGCGTTCCTGTCCGACATCGCCGGGGCCGCCCCTTGGCCGGGGATGCGGCACTGGAACATGGAATCGCTCTACGACTATGGTGCGCGCGCGGGCTTCTGGCGTTTGCACCGCCTGTTCACCGGGATGGACATTCCGGTGACGGTGTACGGCGTCGCCACCGCCTTGGCCCGCAACCCCGAACAGGTGGCGGCGATGAAGGCGGCGGGGTGGGAGATTGCGTCGCACGGCCTGAAATGGGTCGATCACCGCGATATGCCGGTGGAGGTCGAACGCGCCCAGATCGCCGAGGCCATCCGCCTGCACACCGAAGTGGTGGGTGCCCCACCGCGCGGCTGGTACACCGGGCGCTGTTCGATCAACACCGTGGATCTGACCGCCGAAACCGCGCAATTCGATTGGGTTTCCGACACCTATGACGACGATCTGCCCTATTGGCGCGAGGTGGGCGTGCGGGATCAACTGGTCATCCCCTACACGCTGGAGGCCAATGACATGCGCTTTGCCACAGCGCCGGGCTACACCGACGGGGCGCAGTTCTTCCAATACCTGAAGGACAGTTTCGACACGCTTTATGCCGAGGGTCAGGCCGGGGCCGCCAAGATGTTTTCCATCGGCCTGCACTGCCGCCTGATCGGGCGTCCGGGCAAGATCGCGGGGCTACAACGGTTCCTCGACTATGCAAAATCCCACAATGACGTCTGGTTCCCCCGCCGTCTGGACATCGCCCAGCATTGGGCAAAAACCCATCCCCACAAACGCTTCGAACGTCCTTCTCAGATGCCACATGAGATCTTCGTCGCCCGCTTTGGTGGCATTTTCGAACATTCGGCGTGGATCGCCGAGCGCGCGTACAACCTCGAACTTGGCCCGGCCCATGACTCTGCCACGGGCCTGCACAACGCGCTGGCCCGCATGTTCCGCACCGCCTCGCACGCCGAACGACTTGGCGTTCTGACAGCCCACCCGGACCTTGCCGGCAAACTCGCCGCCGCCAAACGCCTGACACCCGAATCCACCCACGAACAGGCCTCTGCCGCGCTGGATGCCCTCACCGACGCCGAACGCGCCAGTTTCCAAAGCCTGAATGCCCAATATGTTGCCAAGCACAGCTTTCCCTTCATCATCGCTGTGCGCGACAACTCCAAAGACAGCATCCTTGCCGCCTTCCAAACCCGCATCAGCAACGACACGCCCACCGAATTCACCACCGCCTGCGCCCAGGTCGAGCGCATCGCCGAACTGCGCCTGAAGGATATCCTGCCATGACCGGTTATTACGCCCCCCCCGGTGGCTTGCCGCCACAGACACAATTGATGACTGGCCGCGCGGTCTTCACCACCGCCTACGCCTTCATCCCCAAAGGCTGCTTTTCCGACATCGTCACCAGCACTCTGCCGGGTTGGCACAAAACCAAACTCTGGCTGATCGCCCGGCCCATGTCCGGCTTTTCCGAAACCTTCAGCCAATATGTGATGGAGGTGCAACCGGGTGGCGGCTCCGACGCCCCCGACGCGGAAACGGGTGCTGAACATTTCCTCTTCGTCACCGGTGGCCTGCTGACTCTGACCATCGACGGCACGGGGTATGAACTGGACGCGGGCCACACCGCCTTCATCCCGCCCGGTGCCAAATGGACCCTGTTGGCGCAGGGTGCCGCCCCGGCGCGCTTTCACTGGATCCGCAAACTCTACGAACCCGCCCTCGGTGTCGAGATTCCACCCGCCTATGTGATCAACGAAAAAGACGTCGCCCTGTCGGTCATGCCCGACACCAACGGCGTCTGGGGCACCACCCGCTTCGTCGACCCCACGGATGTCCGCTACGACGCCCATGTCAACATCGTCACCTTCCAACCCGGCGGCGTCATTCCGTTCGAAGAAACCCATGTGATGGAGCACGGGCTCTACGTGCTGGAGGGTAAGGCGGTCTACAAACTCAACACCGATTGGGTCGAGGTCGAGGCGGGCGATTTCATGTGGCTGCGCGCCTATTGCCCGCAAGCCTGCTACGCCGCTGGCCCCGGTCCCTTCCGCTACCTTCTCTACAAAGACGTCAACCGCCACGCCCATTTGCGCGGCCCCGGAGCCTACCGCCCAACCCGCTGATTCATCTGTCTGAAAATATCCCACGGGGGAGGGCGGATTGCCCTTCGCAATCGGTCCCGGGGGTGTGAAACCCCCGGAATTTTCGCAGAAAATTCGCCCTGTCCAACTGAATTTTCGTAGAAAATTCGCCCATCAAAAGGACCGCCATGCCGACGATCCACACCGAACCCCTCACCGCCGCGGCCTTCGCCCCCTTTGGCGATGTCCTCGACGCGACCGGTGATTTCCGCCTGATCAACGACGGCCTGTGTCAGCGCCACCACGACCGCGCCCGCATCGACGTGGGTGACGCCCGCCCCGGCATCTCGATCTTCCACGCCACAGCCCGGCAACTGCCTTACCACTTCACCCTGATCGAGCGTCACCCCGAAGGATCGCAAGCCTTCATCCCGATGACCCAAGCCCCCTTTCTGGTCATTGCGGCGCTGAATCCGCAGGCAAACCCGCGCGCTTTTCTCACCAATGGCGCGCAGGGCATCAATCTGCACCGGGGCGTCTGGCATGGCGTGCTGACGCCATTGCAGGCGCCGGGCCTGTTCGCTGTGGTGGACCGCATTGGGTCGACACCGAACCTCGAAGAATTCCGGTATCCAGAGCCCTGGACCGTGATGCAGGCCTGAAGGCCATAACCGGATCGCGCCGATGGGGCAGCGCGAAGACGGCAAGAACAACAAAGCCCCAAGGGACAAAGGAAACAAGATGAGTGAACAGACCCATCCCGTGGACGAGATGCTCGCGCCACCGAAGTTATTTACCCTCGGCCTGCAACATGTTCTGGTCATGTATGCGGGTGCCATTGCCGTGCCGCTGATCGTTGGTCGCGCGCTGAAGCTGGAACCGGCGGATGTCGCCTTCCTGATCTCGGCGGACCTGTTCGCCTGCGGCATCGTCACCCTGATCCAATCCTTGGGCGTCACCCAATGGTTCGGCATCAGACTGCCCGTCATGATGGGCGTCACCTTCGCGTCGGTCGGCCCGATGGTTGCCATAGCCGGCGCAAATCCCGGTGCTGACGGTGCGCGGATGATCTTTGGGGCCATCATGGCCGCCGGTCTGATCGGCATCATCATCGCACCCTTGGTCAGCCGCATGCTGCGGTTCTTCCCACCCGTTGTCACCGGCACCATCATTCTGGTGATCGGCGTCAGCCTGATGCGCATCGGCATCAACTGGATCTTCGGCAACCCCGTTGGCCCCACCGCCCCGATGATCGTCAACCCCGAGCACGCCGACTGGCTCAAGGCCGTGGGCGAGATGGCCGCCGCGACGGGGTCCAGCCTGCCGCCAATGCCCGAGAAACTGGCCGCCGCCGCCTCGGTGCCAAACGCAGCCTATGCCACCCCAGCCAACATCACCTTGTCGGCGGTGGTTCTGGCCTCCATCCTGCTGATCGCCCGTTTCGGGCGTGGCTTTGTTGCCAATATCTCGGTGCTTTTGGGCATCATCATCGGCGGCGTGCTGGCCACGATGCTGGGCATGATGGCCTTCGCCAAGGTGGGAGAGGCCGCATGGTTTGGCCTGATCACGCCCTTCCACTTTGGTTTGCCGATCTTTGAACCGGTGATGATCCTGACCATGGTTCTGGTGATGATCGTCACCATGATCGAATCCACCGGCATGTTTCTGGCGCTGGGCGACATGACGGGCCGCAAGGTCACGCAACCGGCGCTGTCGGCGGGTCTGCGTGCCGATGGTCTGGGCACCCTGATCGGTGGTTTGTTCAACACCTTCCCCTACACATCCTTCAGCCAGAACGTCGGCCTTGTCGGCGTCACCGGGATCAAGTCGCGCTTTGTCTGCGTGGCCGGTGGCCTGATCCTGATCGTGCTGGGCCTGATGCCGAAAATGGGCGCGTTGGTGGAAAGCCTGCCCACCGCCGTGTTGGGCGGCGCTGGCCTTGTGATGTTCGGCATGGTTGCGGCCACCGGTATCCGCATCCTCGCCAAGGTCGATTTCGTCAGCAATCGCAACAACTTGTTTGTGGTGGCTGTGGCCTTGGGCTTCGGGATGATCCCGCTGATCGCGCCGAACTTCAAGCAGTGGATGCCGCATGGCCTGCACCCGCTGATCGAATCCGGCATCTTGCTGGCCACCATCGCTGCCGTCGCGTTGAATGCCTTCTTCAATGGGGCCAGTGGTTCGCAAGAGGACGCCAAAGCCGCCGCTTCCATGGCCGAACACTGAATGTCAGAGGCCCCTATGGGGGCCTCTACTCCAACCGCAAACCGTCGGTTGTCCCGGGCTGAAACCCCGCGAAATCCTCGTCCAGATAGCGCGCCATCCCGGGATCCGCCTGCAAATGCAGCCCCAGAAACGCCGCGGCGAAGTGCTGGGCAATCCCGTTCATTCGCAACGTGTCCCAGACCGGATCGGCGTAATGCTCGGCGGGTACAAAGTCCAAGACGGCACTGGGCGCAAAAGCCTCCTGTGGGGCAGGGTAGGGCGCGGCGGCGTTGTGACCCGCAGCTTCAAAGGTCAGCAAACGGCAGCCCGGCGCTTGCTCGAAGATCAGCCGCATACCGTCGCCGTAGCCCGACACCTCATCGTCAGACCCCGCCATGATCAGCGCCGGAACCCGCAACTGCGCCAGCCCCTCTGCATCCCAAACCCCGTGTTTGCGCCCCCAGGGCCCGATCGGGATGATCGCCTTCAGGCGCGGATCAACGGCAACGGTGCGGTGCATCGCCAAGGCCTCGCCCTGCGGCTCCATGGCCACCGCAGCCTGTGACACAGCCGCGCCACCCGACACCAGCGCCCCATAGCCGCCCATGGAATAGCCAATAATGCCATAGGCTTGCACGCCCATCTGGTCCGCCACAAACCGCACATCCAAGGGCCGGTTGATCAGCGTGGACAAAAACGCCCCCTTATCGGCATAGGTGCTGTCGGGGTGGTCGATGCTGGCCACCACATAGCCGCGTGAGGCCAGCGTTTCCCCCAGATGCCCCATCAGCATCCGGTTGCCGGGATAGCCATGCGAGATTATCACCAAGGGGAAAGCCCCCGCAGAAGCCTGCGCGCCCCGTTGCGCCTGCCCGTACAGGCGTACCGGCGTGACCCCATCCCTGAGCAGAGTGTCATAAACCCCGTCTTTCGTGGTTAACCCGCTGTCACAGTCGGCAGGATACCAAACCTCCGCCACCAGCCTACGGTCCTGCACCCCCCGCGCCGGATCGGTGTAATTCACCTGCGCTGGGTTCACGAAAACCTGTGTCCGCACCCCAATTCCATACGGTCCATAGCCGGCCAAAGCGGGCGCATCCGGCGCAACGCCGTCGATGCGGTTAAAGCTTGATGTCATAGGTGACCCATTTGGTCTGTTCTGCCACCCGGTCATAAAGTCCGCGCGCGCGGTAATTGTTATCGGCGGTGATCCAGCGGATCACGGTCCAACCGCGCTTGCGCCCCTCATCCGCCAAGGCCGCCAACAGCGCTGCGGCAACCCCGGATCCGCGCTGATCGGGGTCCACGAACAAATCGTCCAGAAAGCCGCCGACACTGGCCGACAGAGGCCGCGCAAAGGGGCGAAAATGCGCCAGCCCCACCACCGCACCACCCGACACCGCAACAAGCCCCTCGGTCCCATGCGCCGGATCGTGCAGCCAGCCCCAGACCGTGTCGCGCATCGCAGCGGTCTGCGTCACCTTGTAAAAGCCGGCATAGCCTGCATAAAGCCGATCCCAATCTGCCCGATCCGTCGGTTGCAGCGCCCGTATTTCCATCGTCATCTCCCCAAAACCCGATCCCTCAACAGCCGCCGCAAAATCTTGCCAGAGGCTGATTTCGGCACGGCATCAATGATTTCAATGACCTTTGGTTGCTTGTAATGCGACAACTGTTCGCGCAGATAGACCGCAATCGCCGCCAAATCGACACCCGCCGCCACCACCACAAAGGCCATCGGCACCTCACCCGCCTCGTCATCCGGCACCCCGATCACCGCCGCATCCAGCACGCCGGGATAGGCCTGCAACACCGCCTCCACCTCGGCCGGAGCGACCTGAAAGCCCTTGACCTTGATCAGTTCTTTCAACCGATCCCGGATGAACAACTGCCCATCGGCATCGAAACAAGCGATGTCCCCGGTGCGCAGCCAGCCATCCACAATGTTCGCCGCCGTCGCCTCGGGGTTGTTCAGATAGCCCTTCATCACCTGCGGCCCCTTGATCCACAGTTCGCCCTCCTGATCCACGCCAAGGGCCGCACCCGATGGGTCGACAATCTTGCACAGGGTGTTGGGCACCGTCACCCCCACCGCCCCCGGTTTCGCCCGGTCTTCAGCCGAAAAATGCGAGATCGGAGAGAGCTCTGTCATCCCATAGCCTTGCATGGTCAGCGCCCCGATCCGCGCGCCGCAAGCATTCGACAATTCCGCCCCCAAGGGGGCCGCCGCCGACACCAGCACCTTCAGCGATGAAATGTCATACTGATCGACCAACGGATGCTTGGCCAAGGCATTCGCCACCGGCGGCACCGCCATCACCATGCGCACCTTGTGGTCCTGCACAAAGCCCAGAAACGCCGCCAGATCAAAGCGCGGCATGCAGACCAACCGCGCGCCCGCCACAAGATGTGCGTTCATCAGCACGTTCATACCATAGATGTGGAAGAACGGCAGGAAGGCCACCATCGTCTCGTCCGGCACGATCCGCACCACCGCCAGCGCCTGATCGACGTTCACCACCAGATTGCGGTGCGACAGCATCACGCCTTTGGGCAGACCCGTGGTGCCACTGGAGTAGGGCAAAACCACAATGTGATCGTCCAGATCCACTGGCACCTGCGCCGCCAGTTCCGCCCCCAGCCAATCGCCCAGCAGCACCAGTTGGGTGCATCCCGTCCCCGCCATCCCGTCACGCGCCACCGCCTCGAACGCCGGAATGGTGAACAAAACCTCGGCCCCGGAATCGGCCAGCTGGTGCCGTATCTCGCTTGCCGTATAGGTCGGGTTCAGCGTGGTCAGTGTGCCGCCCGCCCAGCCCACAGCATGAAACACCACCGCAAATTCGGGGCAGTTCGGGGCCATCAGCGCCACGCGATGCCCGGCGCCAAACCCGCGCTCGGTCAGTCCGCCTGCCAAGGCCCTGATCTGGCGCATCAATTCCGCGGCCGTCCAAGCCGCCCCGCTGGGGCCGTCAATCATCACGACGCGGTCGGGCGCGCGGGCCAAGGAGTCAAACAACGCCTCGGTGATGGTCACATCGCGCAGGGGCACGTCTGGCAAAGGGCTGGTGAATAGGGTCATGGTGGGTCCTCCGACCGCGAACCTAGCAGGGCGGCGGGGTTTTGAAAGCAAAATGCGGGCCTTGCATGCCGGGCCCGCCACGTGGAAAGTGCGCGCATGAAACTGTTGTCTTACAACATCCAATACGGCTTTGGCGCAGACGGGCGCTATGATCTGACCCGCGCCGCCCGCGTGATGGACGGGGCCGACATCATCGCGCTGCAAGAGGTCGAACGCCACTGGCAGCGCAGCAATCATGACGATCAGCCAGCCATTCTTGAACAGCTGCTGCCGCAGTATTACACCGCCTACGGCCCGGCCTTTGACATGGACGCCTCCCGCCGGGACGGCACCCGCATCATCAACCGCAGACGTCAGTTCGGCCCGATGATCCTGTCACGCTGGCCCATTCTGTGGACTCGCCTGCACCTTCTGCCGCTGCGCCGGATGATCACGCCGCTGAACACCCAGACCGCAGCACTAGAGGCCTGCATCGCCGCACCCGCAGGCCCGCTGCGGGTCTACTCCCTGCATCTGGCGCATGTGGGCGTGGAGGAACGGCTGGAGCAAATCGATCATCTTCTGGCCCAACACGCGCACCCCTCTGGTGGCCCGTGGAGCGGCACCGATGACGAACCCTCCCGCAACTGGACCGAAAGTCAGCCCCAGCCACCCTGCCCGGACAGCGCGATTTTCATGGGCGATTTCAACATGGAACCCGGCAGTGCCGAACACCGCCGCCTGACCGGAGACACCCCCTACCACCCCGGCGCGCGCTATGCCCACTCACTGATCGATGCGGTGGCCGCCATGGGGGCCACTCTGCACACCCATGTCAAAACCATCGCCGGACAGCAACGCTTGCGCCAGTTGGATCACTGCTTTGTCACCGCCGACCTTGCCAGCCGTGTCACGGGTGCTTGGGCCGATACCACCGAACCCGCCTCTGACCACGCCCCGCTCTGGATCACCCTGTCCGACTGACCCGGCCCCCCAATGGCTGTTTTCCAAATACTCTTGCGCGAAGCGCTCCCGCCCTTGACAGCGGTTCCCCCCCACGCCCCTATGCGGCCAATCAACCCCGGACCCCCGATGCACCCCGACCCGCTTCAAGGCCTGCTGTCCGCCCCGCCGCCCATCTTGACGGATGCGCAGGCCGCTGACCTTGCGCAGCGGCATTTCGGCATCACGGGTCGGCAAAGCCGACTGACCTCGGAACGCGATCTGAACATCCACATCGCCACGCCGGATCAGCACTATGTCCTGAAACTTGCCAACCCGGCCGAGCCGCGAGAGGTGACGGATTTCCAGACCCAGGCCCTGCTGCATCTGGCCGCCACCGATCTGCCCGTCCCGCGCGTGATCCGCACCACCACGGGCGCGACCCACGCCGACACATCTCACGGCACCCTGCGCCTGCTGACCTACCTGCAAGGCCAACCGCTGCACGCCACCCGCCGCAGCCCGCAGCAGGCCGCCGCGATGGCGCAGATGGCGGCGCGGCTGACGCTGGGATTGCAGGGCTTTGCCCATCCCGCAGCGGGCCATGTCCTGCAATGGGACATCAAGCACGCCAGCGCCCTGCGCCCGCTGTTGCCCGCCATCCCCGAAGATCTGCGCGACCTTGCGACGGCCACCCTGACTCGGTTTCAGGACGATATTGCCCCGCATCTGTCGGCGCTGCGCTGGCAGGTCGTGCACAACGATCTGAACCCTCACAACGTGCTGACCGACCCCGATGATCCGAGCAAAATTGCCGGAGTTCTTGATTTCGGGGATATGGTCCGCACTCCCCTGATCTGTGATGCGGCCATCGCGGCCTCGTATCACATCGACCCGGCGCAGCCGTTGCACAGCCTGCTGACCTTTGCCCGCGCCTATCACGCCATCCTGCCGCTGACACCGCAAGAGGCACAGGTGTTCCCCGATCTGATCGCCACGCGGATGCTGACAACGCTTGCCATCACCTCGGCGCGCGCCGCCAGCCATCCCGACAATGCCCCCTATATCCTGCGCAACTTTGCCACCTCTGCCGACGGCTTGCGCGCGCTGGCCGCCCTTCCCCGCACCACCATTCAAACCGCCATGGAGCAGCTATGAAAAACGATGGAACCATGGTGAACGCCTATGTGCCGGGCAAGGGCAACCTGTCGCCAGAGGATCAAGCCCTTGTGGCGCGGCGCACCCGCGCGCTGGGTCCGGCCTACCGGCTGTTTTACGAAACCCCCGTCCATCTGGTGCGCGGGCAGGGGGTCTGGCTTTATGATCAGGACGGCAACGCCTATCTGGATACCTACAACAACGTGGCTTCGGTGGGTCATTGCCACCCCCGCGTCGTGGCCGCCACCGCCGCCCAAGCCGCCACATTTGCCAGCCACACCCGCTACCTGCACGACACCGTGCTGGATTATGCCGAACGTCTGCTGGCCACCTTCCCCGCCGATCTGTCCCATGTCATGTTCACCTGCACCGGGTCCGAGGCCAATGATCTGGCCTTCCGCATCGCCCGCGCCCACACCGGCGGCACCGGGTTCATCGTCACCGAAAACGCCTATCACGGCGTCACCCACGCCATCGCGGGGATGTCGCCGTCCTTGGGCGAGGGCGTGGCTTTGGGCGAACATATCCGCACCGTGCCAGCCCCCGATCCCTTGCGGATGACGGGCGATCTAGGGCTGGCCTTCGCCGCTGCCGTGCAGGCTGCCATCGACGACATGCTGCGCCACGGCATAAAGCCGGCGGGACTGATCGTCGACACGATCTTCTCCTCCGACGGCGTTTACGAAGGCCCCAAGGGTTTCCTGAAACCGGCGGTCGAGGCGATCCGTGCCGCAGGCGGCGTCTTCATCGCCGACGAGGTGCAGCCCGGTTTTGGTCGCTGCGGCGAGACGATGTGGGGCTTTGAACGCCACGGCCTGATCCCCGATATGGTCAGCCTGGGCAAACCCATGGGCAACGGCTATCCGGTGGCGGGCCTTGTGATGCAACCCCGCGTGATCGCGGCCTTTGGCGCAAAAGCGCGCTATTTCAACACCTTCGGCGGCAATGCGGTGGCGGCGGCCACAGCAATGGCAGTGCTGGATGTGATCCGGGACGAAGGCTTGCAGGAAAACGCACGGGTGGTGGGCACCTACTTTGCCGAGGGTCTGCGCGATCTGTCCAGCCGTCACGCCTGCCTTGGCCCCCTGCGGGCTGCGGGCCTGTTTCTGGGTCAAGACATCATCAACGGCGACCCGCTGACCCCCGACGCCGCCCTGACCTCCCGCCTCGTGAACGGCCTGCGGGCCGAGCGCGTGCTGATTTCTGCCACTGGCCCCCGGTCCAATGTGCTGAAAATCCGCCCGCCCATGGTGTTTTCCAAGGCCAATGTCGACCACTTCCTGACCGCATTCAACAAGGTGCTGTCCGCGCAAGGCGGGGTGGAGACAGCGGACAGGTCAGCCTGAGGCGGGGTTCACGCCGTCAAACCTGGCCCCTCCATCGCCCGGCGCACGGAATCCCGCACATGCGCGGCCATGAAATCGGTGAACAGCTTGACCTTCGGGTCCTTCAGCCGCCGATGCTGCGACAGGCTGGACAACTGCGTCGGCAAGGGCGGCGTCGCCACGGCCACCGGCACCAGGGCCCCCGACCGCAGGTCATCCGCCACCTCAAACACCGGCTTCATCACAATGCCGCGCCCGTCCAGCGCCCAACCGGTCAGCACATCGCCATCATCGCTCTCGAACGGCCCCGAAATCTCATACCGCCGCACGCCTTCGGGTGTCTGCAACGCCCACTGAAACTCTTTCGCTCCTGGGAAGCGCAGGTTCAGACAGTCGTGCCGATCCCCCACCAAAGCCGCGCCGTCCACAGGCATCCCCCGCCGCGCAATATACTCCGGCGCGGCACATAAAACGCGCGGGCAATCGGCGATCAACCGCACCTTGAGCGTCGAATCCTCCAGCATGCCCAGATGAAACGCCACATCCAGCCCCTCGGCCGTCACATCAATCACCCGGTCCGACAGCCGCAACCGCACGTCGATCTGCGGGTACAGGTCCTTGAACGCCGGCACCTGCGGCGCGATGAACCGCCGCCCCACCCCCAGTGGTGCGGACACGAAGATCGTGCCGCGCGGGTTTTGCGTGACATCCATCACCGCCGCCTCGGCCTCGTCGATGGCCTCCAGCACCCGGCGCGCGCCTTCATAGAAAATACGCCCGTTTTCCGTGGGTTGCAGGCTGCGCGTGGTGCGCGAAAACAGCCGCACGCCCAGATGTTTTTCCAATTCCGATATCCGCGCCGACGACACCGCAGGCGAGGTGCGCTGATCCCGCGCCGCCGCCGACATGCTGCCCAACTCATAGACCCGCACGAACATCTTGATATTGTTGACATAGGACATTTTCGCGCCAATCTTGAAAGTGATCCCGGTATATTCAGGATTAACAGATCAATCAGGCCCGGTATAGCTTTTCGTCAAATCAAAGGAGTCTGCGATGTATGACTGGGTCGTGTTATGGGATTGGGTCGAAATCGGCATGCGTTGGCTGCATGTCACCACCGCCATCGCCTGGATCGGCTCCTCCTTCTACTTCATCGCGCTGGACCTTGGCCTGCGCCAAACCCCCAGCCTGCCACCCCTGGCGCACGGCGAAGAGTGGCAAGTCCATGGCGGCGGTTTCTACCACATCCAGAAATATCTGGTCGCGCCCGAAATGATGCCCGACCATCTGACATGGTTCAAATGGGAAAGCTACGCCACATGGCTGTCGGGTTTCGCCATGCTGATGCTGGTTTATTATTTGGGCTCAGACCTTTACCTGATCGACCC
>JBIHZO010000193.1:0-6537 GCA_044231405.1 Cypionkella sp.
AGCTCTCATTTGGTGCAGGGCGGACATACCGATGTGCGCGGGCAACATGGCCAGCGACAGGATCGGGGTCCGCGATGTGGGGGAAACGAAAAGGCCCGCGATGTGATACTTGCGGGCAATATTCTTCGATGATCAATAGGTAGGTCAAGGGGGCTAGAAATGTCAATCCACTTTTTGTCGTGGAATCAACGTGTTCGAAGATGTCCGAAAGCTCCTGGCGGAGAGATGCCTTTATATGCTGGCTACTGGCTAGGGTGGCTTCCGTCAGGTGGCTTCCCTGGCTTCCGAAAGAAATCCAGCTTGCCCGTGCGGCGTGCCGGATAAGTCACTGATATTGAGTCATAATGCCGAGGTGATCCGTGGGGGTGGCTTCCAAGTGGCTTCCCCGGTGAAAAAGCCACGCGCTAGCGAAATGCCGCGCTCAGCCCCCCCGTATACGAATAGGGCCCGGTAGGAACCATGCCGGGGGGGCTGGGGTTGCTACCGGCCCATTGCCGCCGTTCGGCACCTAGAAATGCTGCGAGACAGCGCTCAGTAAAGCTGCCCCTCGAGTAGTGGCGCAGCGAAATCCGGTTCGTCATGGTAGCGATCGGGACGTTCCTGCGTTCATTCCGCTGCAGCAATCATTGCCGGAATTGAGGCCGCACATATGACCTGTAAGGGGCTACTCTAGCTAAAAGGACGTTCCGCATCCAAGCAATTTGCCGAGCTCGCAATATAATCATGTCCGCGGATTGGCCTGCCTCAAGCGAGGTGAAAAACGGTACCATAACCCTCTCCGATACCAGACCCCAATCTTCACCTTTGGCGCGTTGCGGACCAAAAGTAGCCTTGCAGTATTACAAGCCCTCTGCTGGGGCGTTGATGACGGTTTGGCACGATTGAAGCAACAGACGCACGTATTTGTTGCTTTCCAGAAAGGCCGAATGGGCAAACCACAGCGTCATCGGCCCAATTTCGTCGAGGACGATCTCGGACACGCCGCAGCTTTCTGGGCTGACGCTCCATTCCGGGACAACCCCGTAACCCAGGCCTGCCTTTACCAGACGGGTGACGCTGGTAGAACCAGAGGCAGATGTATCAATCCGGGGAGGGGCTTGCATGGCTCGTGATAGAAACTCCAGTGCACCCGTGCGCACCATCTGGCCGTTCTCATATGTGATAAAAGGGCGGTCACGGAAAAAGCCCAGATCAGGCGTCATCTGGCCCGGCTTTGACGGTGGCATTGGCCAATCCTGCGGGTAGATCAGAACCAGTCTATAGGTTCCCAACAAATGCTGAGTGATGCCCGGATGGGTAAATTTACGTTCGGATACCGAGGCATCCAAGGCACCTTCCATCATCATCTTTTCCAGCGTGGTGTCACGTTCGTAAAAAGCCAGCTCAATGTCGGGGGCATCGGCGCGAAAACGGTGCAGGATTTCGGGGAAAAAATGATGAAAAAGCGCCTGTGGCACGCCCACCCGCAGGACAGACCTGACGTCATGAAGTAGAACCGAAAGCCGCGACAGAATGGTTTCCAACTCTTCGCCAAGCGAGGCATGGAGCGCGCGGCCCAAGGGCGTCAGGGTGATCTTGCGCGAGCCCTTTTCCGCCTCGATCAGCCGGGCGGCATAGATCTGCTCCAGCCGCCGGACATGGTTCGCCGCCGTTTGATATGAGATGTTCAATTCGCGCGAGGCCGCCGAAAATGACCCCGTGCGCGCGACCAGATGAAAAGTCTGCAGCAACGAGATATCGAGGTTGGTGCGCTTGTCGTGGCGTTCGGGGGTGGCCTTATCTGCGGCCTTGTTGGCGGCCATGCGCGTGTCCTTTGGGATTATGCAGCCTCGACAGATGGCTTGCCCGGGTCCAGAAGATCAAAGAACGGGCTGGCCCGCAAGTGTGCGGGGCCAATCGTGCCTGCCGCAATAAACCCTGCCACCAACAGTTTTTTCCCGCAGATCAGGTCGGCCATCGCACAAACATGGGCGGCTGTGGCGGTGCCAATCGCGCTTTGGCATTGCCCCGCATGGGTCGAAGCTTGCAGGAATTGCCGTATCCAGACCTCGGGCGCATCGGGGCTTGGCCGGATGCGCAGCGCGATCAGCACGCGATCGTCTTCGGTCTGCGGCAGCGCGGTCTTTAGCAGGCTGCGCAACTGATAAAGCCGCTTGGACAGCCCCATGTCATCCAGCAAAAACTGCAAATAATCCAGATGCCCGGGATAGCGCAGAGTCTTGAACTCCAACGCACCGACACGCCCGGCATATTGCCGCGCCAGCGCATCCAGACTGCCCGCGGTGGTGAAGGCCTCAAAGGTCTCGCCACCCAAATCCAGCGTTTCGGCCTCGGTCAGCGGCGGCAGGCATGCGACCTCTCCGGACCGGATCGCCACGCAGGGCGCAGTGTATTCGCCGATCAGACTATCGATGCTCCAGATATTGGCATATCCTAGCCGATTGGTTGGATGCGCGGGCAGAACGCCGACAAAAACCGTAACTTCGGCCTCTTGTCCCACGCTCTCCAAGGCTTCGGCGGCAAGTCCGGTGACATGACCCGGTGCCAGCCCACAACCCGAGGCAAAGCACAGCGTCGTGTCGCCGGGCAGCGTCGCCACCAAAGCCGCAACCGCCGCGCTGGCGGCCGCATCCTCCAGAATATCCAGATAGTGACAGCCGCAGTCCGCCGCCAACCGCGCAACCTCTGCCGCCGGCACCGAGGCGTCGGTCAAGATGACCGCGCGCGCCTGCGCCATATGCCGCCGCAGATCGGCGCGGAACCCATTGCCATTGGCAGGCGCCACCCCAAACCCCAACCGTGCAACTTGCGCCAGCGCGTCATCGTCCGGCGTGATGATCTGCGCCGCAAATCGCGCATCCTGCGCCAGCATCGCCGCAATCCGCAGGCCCATCCGGCCCGCTCCAATGACAAGGATCGGAAAAGCCGACATATCTGCCCCCTAGCCGTGAAACCGCGACAGAAACCCGCGCAGGCGTTCCGAAGTCGGGTTGCGCAGAATCTGATCGGGGTGGCCTTCCTCGGCGATCTGGCCTTGCTCCATAAAGATCACCCGGCTGGCGACATCGGCGGCAAAGCCCATCTCATGTGTCACCAACACCATCGTCATGCCACCATCTGCCAGCCGCCGGATCACCTCCAGCACTTCGCCCACCAACTCGGGGTCCAGCGCCGATGTGACCTCGTCCAGCAGCAGAACCTCTGGCCGCATCGCCAACGCGCGCGCAATCGCCACCCGCTGTTTTTGCCCGCCCGACAGATGCGCGGGATAGGCCTGCGCCTTGGCCTCCAACCCGACCTGCGCCAGCAGATCCATCGCATGGGCTTCGGCCTCAGCGCGGCTTTCGCCCAGCACCCGCACCGGACCGGATGTGATATTCCCCAGCACAGTCAGATGCGGGAACAGGTTAAAATGCTGAAAGATCATCCCGACCTTGCGGCGTAATTCTCCGGTGCCAATCGCCGGGGCCTTGGCATTGAACTTTGCGCTCACCGGGCGACCCTTCACCAGAACCGTGCCATCTGTAGGCAGTTCCAGCATGTTCAGACAGCGGATCAGCGTCGATTTCCCCGACCCCGACGGCCCGATCAACCCCAAAACCTCGCCCTGCGCCAGATCAAGATCAATGCCCTTCAGCACCTCAAGCGTCCCAAAAGCCTTGCGCAATCCGCGCACCGAAATGACTGCTGTGTTGTCCATCACATCCCCGCTCAGTCGCTCTGCCGCATACGGCGTTCGTAGTGATCCGCGATCTGGGTCAGCGGAAACAGCATGGCAAAATACAGCACCGCCGCCATGCTATAGGCCTCTAGCGGGCGATAGGTTTCAGAAGTGACCACCGAGGTCATATAGGTCAACTCGGCAATCGAAATCGCATAGAGCAGCGAAGTGTTCTTCAGCTGAATAACCGATTGGTTGATAAAGGACGGCAGCATGTTCTTCACCGCCTGCGGCATGATGATGTAGCGCATGGATTGCACCGAAGACATGCCGATGGCCGCAGCCGCCTCACGCTGGCCTTTGTCGATCGCCAGAATGCCGCCCCGGAAAATCTCGGCATAGAACGACCCGACATAAAGCGACAGCGTCAGCAGCCCCGCCGTGGTGTTGGAAATGCTGATGCCAAGGATCATCGGCAGCGCGTAATAAGCCCACAGGATCTGCACCAAAAGCGGCGTGCAACGGAACAGTTCTTGATAGGACCGCGCGAACAGCCGCAACCACCAGAACCGTGACAGCCTTGCAAAACAGGCGGCCAGCCCCACGATGATTCCAACAAAGATCGACCCTGCGGTGTAAAGAAAGGTCACCCAGACCCCGGTTAGAAACAGGTCAAACGATTGGAATATAGTGTAAAAGTCCCAGTGATACATTCGGCCAAACTCCTAGCTGCCGGATCGGGTTGCACGGGCCTACTCGGCCCGTGCTTGCAGCGTGATCAGCCGTTGATGTCAAAGCCAGCGGGCAGATCGTCAAACACGATGTTGAACGGCTCCAGCCCCTTCAGGATCCAGGTCTGGTTGTTACCAACCCGGCGGTTATAGTCCGCCCAAGCCGAGACAAAGCTTTTGAACACTTCATCAGCCGAGTGGTTGATGCCGATCACCGAAGGCGACGACAGGAACGGCGTTGGGACGTAAACCTTGCCCAAGGCCTCGTTCTTCTTGCTCATCACCATGCCGTTGAACACCGTGTTGATGATCGCATCAGCCTTACCGGTTGCAACCGCCAGAACCGCCTCATCGCGGGTTTTGAACCGCAGGATATTGGCTTCCGGGAGATACGCCTTGGTGATCTGATCCTGAGACGATCCCAGATCGACAGCAATGGTCACAGCCGGGTCGTTCAATTGAGCCCATGTTTTGCCTTCCAACTCTGGCTTGGGCGATATGATCACAAAGCTATTGTAGTAAGTCGGCGCCGAGAAGCTGACCGAAAGTGCGCGCTTTGGCAGCGCTGTCAGCGCGAAGGCCAGGTCGACCTTGCCCGATTGCACGTCCAAAATCGAGTTCGCCCAGCTGCTTTCGACAACCTCCAACTCGACGCCTAACTCGCTTGCCATATCCTTGCCCATTTCAATCGCAAAACCACGCCATTCGCCGGTGCGCGGATCTTTCGAGAAATAGGGGTCCTCATTCAGGATCCCGGCGATCCGCAGAGTGCCGCGAGCGTGAATTTCATCCACCGTGGTCGATTGCGCCTGCGCCGCCGAAAGACTTGCGCCAAGCGCCAAAGTCGCTGCGGCGACCCCGTTAACAAGCTTTTTGAAAAGCGTCATCTGATACTCCCTGTCTGTGCGGCATTCGCCGCTTTGAAATGATTGTCCTTCCGCCTCGCTGCATGGGTCGGATGCCATCAGACGAACCGCAATCGGGGTTTCGATCAATACAAGAAAGGGGCGGATTGCTATAAAAATTATTGTATCTTTGTGGGCTATGGGCCGCTTTGGCTTGATCCAAATCAGTTTATTGCAAATAATGTTGTATGTCTGGCTCCATTTTTTGCATCGCTCTGTGGTTTTCTGCGCCCTAGCGTGGGGACAAGCAACAGCAGCGGAGCATCCCATTGCCAGATCGAGCCGAGTTTGACGTCCTGATCGCCGGAGCCGGTATCGTCGGTGCATCCGTCGCATGGCATTTGGCAACGGCGGGCCTAAGCGTTGCCGTGGTTGATGCCACGGGTCCGGCGGCAGCGGCCTCGGGCGCTTCGGATGGCGCGGTTTCGGTGGCCTCGAAAAAGCCCGGACTGATGGCGCGTCTGGCCTCGGAATCGCTGCTTTATACCCGTCAATTATCAAAAGAAGGCCCGCTGACCGGAGCCTTTTACGCCCGCCCCTCCTATGTTTTCGGCAGTGGCGCGGTGGAAATGTCGGCACTGGACGCTCTTGTGGCTAAGCTGGCTGATCTGGCAGGCCCGGTGCGGGTCACCGCAGACGGCTCCGCTACTCTGCTTCCCGGTGTAGGCGACTCAGTTGATCGGCTGGTGGTGCTGGAAGGCGAGGGCCACATGGCCGGCCACAAAGCCGTGCGCGCCTACCTGTCCCATCCCGGAATCACCGCGATCTGGCCCGCTCCGATCCGCGCTTTTGCCGCAGACTCCAAAGGTGTCACCCTCGACTTGGGCCGCCGCCAACTGCGCGGAAACATCTTGGTCGCGGCCCTCGGCACCTCAACCCCAATCCTTTTCCCCGGCCTGTCGATTCAGCCCCGCGCCGGCCAGTTGATCGTCACCGACCGCGGCCCCGCGGACACCCTGCAAGGATCGCTCACCGCCGCCGCCTATCTGGTGGCCAAAACCGGCAGCGGCGACCAACTGCCGCTGCCGCCCGTGGTGATCGACCCGCTGACCACCGGGCAATATCTGATCGGCTCCACCCGAGAGCCGCATGGCCGCACCGATCAGGTCGATTTTGCCATGCTGAAATCGCTGCTGTCGCGCGCAAGCCAGATCTGGCCCGCGCTGCTGAACCGCCGGGTGATCCGCGCCTTCGCCGGGGTCCGCGCCGCCGTGGCCGACGGTCTGCCGATTGTCGGAGC
>JBIHZO010000194.1:0-6524 GCA_044231405.1 Cypionkella sp.
TTGGCGCGCGTTCTGCTCCACCATCAGGATCGAAATCCCGGTGCGCGCCACTTCAATGATGCGGTCGAACAACTCGTCCATCACAATCGGCGACACGCCCGCGGTGGGCTCGTCCAGCATCAGCACCTTGGGCTGTGTCATCAAGGCGCGCCCGACCGCCACCTGCTGACGCTGACCGCCCGACAACTCGCCCGCCGCCTGATAGCGCTTTTGCTTCAGGATCGGGAACAGGTCGTAGACCTGCGCCAGGGTGTCGGCGATGTGATCGGTTCGAATGAAAGCGCCCATCTCAAGGTTCTCTTCCACCGTCATGGTGGTGAAGATGTTGTGGGTCTGCGGCACAAAGCCCATCCCCTTGCGCACACGGGCCTGAGGCGACAATTTGGTGATATCCTCACCCGCCAGCAGCACCCGGCCACCGCGTAAGGCCAACATGCCGAACACCGCCTTCATCGCGGTGGATTTGCCGGCGCCATTGGGGCCGACGATCACCGCGATCTGGCCTTTTTCGACGGCAATCGTACAGTTGTGCAAGATATCGACCGGGCCGTAGCCGCCGGTCATGTTCTCGCCAATCAGGAAGGGGTCGGCCATGTCAGTTCTCCTGCCGGGGGCGCACAAGGGCTGCGTAGTCGCGCGACAGCGTGTCAATCTGATCCACCGACAGATCGCCGGGCGCGCGCAGCATCATCAAGATGCGCTCACCCTTGGCATTGGCGATCATTGTCACCCGCAGCTGAGGCGGATCATTGGGGAAGGTGATGGTGTTGATCGTGCGCAGCACCGGCATGTCGGGATGCGGCAAGCTGTCGTAAAGGTGGTTCACCACTTTGGCATCCTCGGCCCAATGGGTCATCAGATATGTCAGGTTGGCTTCGGGCAACTGGGCGTCATCGCGGCCCAAGTACTCTTCAAAGCTGTCATACTTGACGCCATCAAGGTGCAAGGTTGCGCTGTCGCCGCCTTGTTCCCAAGTGCCATTGGCCCAAGGCGTGCCCTCATCGCACAGTTCGAAATGGCTGGTCAGATATTGGCAGGCCTGCGCAGCCCCAGGCACGGCAAGCGCCATGGCGGCAGAAAGGATCAATCCGTGCGGAGTCATGCCGACTTCACCTTGTTCTTCAAACCGGTGCCCAGATAGGCCTCGATCACCTTGTCGTTGTTCTTGACCTCGTCCACGGTGCCTTGGGCCAAGACTTTGCCTTCGGCCATGCAGATCACGGGGTTGCACAGGCGGCCGATGAAATCCATGTCATGTTCAATGACGCAGAACGTATAGCCGCGTTCCTTGTTCAGCCGGATGATTGCGTCACCGATGGTGTTCAGCAGAGTGCGGTTCACGCCCGCGCCCACCTCGTCCAGAAACACGATCTTGGCATCGACCATCATGGTGCGGCCCAGTTCCAGCAGCTTTTTCTGCCCGCCCGAGATCTGGCTGGCGCGTTGGTCGGCCAGATGGGTGATGGTCAGGAACTCCAGCACCTCATCGGCCTTGTCGCGGATGCGGCGTTCCTCGGCGGCTACGGCACCGCGGCGAAAACAGGCGTTCCACAGCGACTCGCCTGTCTGTGACGCGGGCACCATCATCAGGTTTTCGCGCACCGTCATCGAGCCGAATTCGTGGGCGATCTGAAACGTGCGCAGCAGGCCCTTGGCAAACAATTCATGCGGCGGCAGACCGGAGATATCCTCACCATCCATCAGCACGCGGCCCGATGTTGGCGGCAGACGCCCGGCGATCACGTTGAACAACGTGGTCTTGCCCGCACCATTGGGGCCGATCAGCCCGGTGATGGACCCGGTTTCAATTTTCAGCGATGCGCCGTCTACGGCACGGAAACCGCCGAAATGCCGGTGAAGGTCTTCGACAACGATCATGGTCTTCCCCCTGTCATCCGCCTCTTCTCATCGCTGTCGGGCAGCAACGCGGGCAGGTTTACTCAAAGCCACGGCCCGAGGCAAAACCCCGGGCCGTGATTGGACTGCTTAACGACAGATCAACGGAAGGTGACGGTTTCGTACTTGCCGCCCTTGATTTCGAACTGCTTGTAACGGCCAGCGCTTTCGCCTGCGCCCACCAGTTCCACGCCCGACGCGCCATCATAGTCGATGTCGGTGCCAGCCGCGATCAGTTCCAAAGCCTTGCCCAGCTCGCCGGGCAGGATTTTTTCGCCCGGAGCGTTGGCGATATCCATGATCTTTTCTTTGTAGACCTTGGAATCGGTCGACCCTGCTGCGCTCATCGCCAGCATGATCAGGGCGGCGGCGTCATAGGACTCCATCGTGTAAGGCGATGCAGCTTCAAACGCGGTGGCGTTGGTTTTGCCCATCTCGGCAAGGATTGCCGCACCGGCCGAATCCGACTGTGCAACCTGGCCGTAAGACCCGTCCAAAGCCGGACCGATGGCCAAGGGCAAGCTGTCGCCCACCATGCCGCCCGGCAGACCGAACTGGCTGAAGGCACCCGAGTCGAGCGCGCCCTGAATCACGCCTTTGCCGCCTTGGTCCAGATAGCCTGCAACGACCAGAAGATCGCCGCCCGCTGCTGCCAGCGATGCCACTTCAGCCGCATAATCGGCCTTGCCGTCTTCATGCGGGATGTTGATGGTCACAACGCCGCCCTTGGCGGTGTAGGACGCCGCAATCGCCTCGGCCAGACCCTTGCCGTAGTCGGTGTTGGAATAGGTCAGCGCGATGGATTTCACGCCTTTTTCCATCAGGATGTCCGCCATGACTTCGCCTTCGCGCGCATCCGACGGGGCGGTGCGGAAGAACAGGCCGTCATCTTCAGCCGACGAAAGGGCAGGCGAGGTGGCCGAGGGCGACACCATCACGATGCCGTTCGGACGCGCCACGTTCTGCAGCACAGCGCCGGTGACGCCGGAACAGTCGCCGCCAATGATGCCTTTGACGCCATCTGCCGTGACCATACGCTCTGCCGCCGAGGTGGCCGCTGCCGAGTCTGCGCAGGTGCTGTCGCCACGAACGGGGACGAACACCATGCCATTGGCCGCTTTGCCCGAAGCGTTCACTTCGGTCATCGCCAGTTCAGCCGCAGCAGCCATATGGCCGGTCAGCGATTCGATCGGGCCGGTGAAGCCGATCAGAATCCCCAGCTTGACGTCCTCAGCCGAAGCAGCACCAGCCATAAGGGCGGTTGCCGCCGTGGCCAAAAGTAGTTTTTTCATTGTTAGCTCCCATGTTGGATCGCAATCCTGCGGTCGAACCTAGATTGCCGTTTCGCAAAAGAAAAGCGTCTTAAAGAACACCGTTCTGTCGATCCGCGCCTCTTTGCTACGCGGCAGGTTGCAGATTGGCAAAGCCTGACCAGAAACGCGGCGGCCAGATAGGCTGCCACGCCCGCCGAACCGCAGGACGATGTGCTGGACACAAGCGCAGTGCGGGCGCAAGGTTGCGCCAATCATCAAGGGGCGCCAGATGACTTTGATCGAAGCCGTAAAGTCAGCCTATGCCAATTATGTGAATTTTTCGGGCCGCGCGCAGCGGTCGGCCTATTGGTGGTGGGCGCTGTTTCAATTCGGGGTGGGGATCGTCATCGCCCTGGCCGAAGGCGGCGGGTCGATGACATCTGGCGGTGGCGCGGTCGGCGTGGCTGTGGTGGGCGGTTTGTTCACGACGCTTTGGACGCTGATCAACCTGCTGCCCGGATTGTCCCTGCTGGTGCGCCGTTTGCATGACACCGACCGATCCGGCTGGTGGTCTCTGATCTTGTTTGTGCCGCTGATCGGGGTGATCGTGCTGCTGGTCTGGCTGTGCAGCAAAGGCACTGGCGGCGTGAATCGCTTTGGCCGTGACCCCTTGACCGGCGATCTGTCGTCGACCTTTTCCTGATCAGATCGACAGGCGCACGCCAAGGCCGGGGCTGGGCATGCCTTGGGTGCCGCGTTCGCGGTAGGGCGTGGTGTTGTAATGGCTGCGATAGCATTTCGAGAAATGCGACGGGCTGGCAAAACCGCAGGCCAAAGCCACGTTGATCACCGACATGTCCGTCTGCATCAACAGGTTGCGCGCCTTTTGCAGCCGCAGTTCCATGTAATAGCGCTTGGGGCTGCGGTTCAGATAGCGGCGGAACAGGCGTTCCAGTTGCCGCGTGGACATCCCCACCTCTTCAGCCAGATCGGCAGGCGACATCGGGTCTTCGATGTTGCTTTCCATCATCTGGATGACCTGGCTCAGCTTGGGGTGGCGCACCCCGATCCGCGTGGGGATCGACAGCCGCTGCGTGTCCTGATCGGTGCGGATGGTGGAATAGATCATCAGATCGGCGACGTTGTTCGCCAGATCCTCGCCGTGATCGGAGGCGATGATCCGCAGCATCAGGTCGATGGACGAAATCCCCCCCGCAGTGGACCAGCGGTTGCCATCCATCACAAAGACCGACTTTGTCAGCTTCACATCCTCAAATTCCTCGGAAAAACCGTCCTGATTCTCCCAATGGATTGTCGCTTTTTTGCCGTCCAGCAGACCGGCCTTGGCCAAGGCATAGGCCCCGGTGCACAAGCCCCCAATCGCCACACCGCGCCGTGCCTCGCGCCGCAGCCAGCCGATCACGGCCCGCGTTGTGCTGCGCTGAATGTCGATGCCGCCGCAGACCAGAATGGTGTCTTCGCGGTCCACCTCATCCAGGCCGAAATCCAGTTTGAAGGTCGCGCCGTTCGAACAGGTCTTCTCGCCACCGCCTTCGCCGCACAGCGCCCAGGTGTAGACCGGATAGCCCAGCACATGATTGGCCAGCCGCAGGGGTTCGATTGCCCCCGCGAAATTGATCATGGTGAACTTGTCGAGCAGCAGGAAGACAAAGCGACGGGGGGCAACCGCTTTTTCAACCTGTGTGGCTTTGCGTGGGGAGATGGGCATTGTGCGACCTGATATGTCGTTTCCAGTGCAAGGAAACAGGTATTTTCGCCGTCCGCAAGGGCCAACCACCACGATTTCAAGTCTTTCACCCTTTGCTTTCCTTGTTATTTTTCCTATACCACGCCGCGATACCGCTAACGGAGGGGATACCCCATGACCAAGGGTTGGACGAAATCGGACTGGCGCGCGAAACCGCGGGTGCAGATGCCGGATTATCCAGATACGGCCGCGTTGAACGCCGTTGAGGCGCAGTTGGCCAAGTATCCGCCGCTGGTCTTTGCCGGTGAGGCGCGCAAGCTGAAAAAGCAACTGGCCTTGGCGGGCGAGGGCAAGGCCTTCCTGCTGCAGGGTGGCGATTGCGCTGAAAGCTTCGCCGAGTTTTCGGCCGATAACATCCGCGATACCTTCCGCGTCATGCTGCAAATGGCGGTGGTGCTGACCTACGGTGCCAAGGTTCCTGTGATCAAGGTCGGCCGGATGGCCGGTCAATTCGCCAAGCCGCGCTCGGCCAACACCGAGATGATCGGCGGCGTCGAATATCCGTCTTATCGCGGCGACATCATCAATGGCTTTGAGGCCACGGTAGAGGCACGTCGCCCAGATCCGCAGCGGATGCTGCAAGCCTATACGCAGGCGGCGGCGTCGTTGAACCTGCTGCGCGCCTTCTCGACGGGCGGATTTGCCGACATCCACCGGGTTCACAGCTGGACCTTGGGCTTTGCCGAGCATGACAAGGCCGAACGTTACCGCGAAATTTCCAACCGCATTTCCGATGCGCTGGACTTCATGAACGCCGCTGGCGTCGACAGCAATTCGGCCCCGAACCTTGCGATGGTGGATTTCTACACCAGCCATGAGGCGCTGCTGCTGGAATACGAGGAATCGCTGTGCCGCGTCGACAGCATCACCGGGCAGAATGTGGCCGGGTCAGGTCACATGATCTGGATCGGTGACCGCACCCGCCAGCCCGACGGCGCACATGTCGAATTCTGCCGGGGGGTGTTGAACCCCATCGGCCTGAAATGCGGCCCGACCACGACTGCCGACGACCTCAAGGTGCTGATGGCCAAGCTGAACCCGACCAACGAAGCGGGCCGTCTGACCCTGATCGCGCGCTTTGGTGCCGGCAAAGTCGGTGAGAACCTGCCGCGCCTGATCAAGGCCGTGCAGGAAGAGGGCGCGAATGTGGTCTGGTCTTGCGACCCGATGCACGGCAACACCATCAAGGCGGCCTCGGGCTACAAAACCCGGCCGTTTGAATCGGTGCTGCGCGAAGTCCGCGAATTCTTTGCGATCCACAAAGCCGAGGGCACCATCCCGGGCGGCGTGCATTTTGAAATGACGGGCCAAGACGTGACCGAATGCACCGGCGGTTTGCGCGCAGTGTCCGACGAAAGCCTGGCCGACCGTTACCACACCGCTTGCGATCCACGCCTCAACGCGTCGCAATCGCTGGAATTGGCGTTCCTGGTGTCGGAAGAGTTGTCGTCGCAGCGCGCCGAGGCCCGCCGCATCGCAATGTAAGCGATGGGTCTGAAACAAAAAGGGCGGGGGGAAACCCTCGCCCTTTGTCCTGCGGGTCTAGCGCGAACTTACCAGCCGCAGCACGGGCTTGCCACGCGGTGGTGGCGGTACATAAACTGCGG
>JBIHZO010000195.1:0-6475 GCA_044231405.1 Cypionkella sp.
GACCTCACTGCTCTGGGGGCGGTGTTGGAAGGCCGCGCCGAGGGGCGGCGGTCGGAGGCCGAGATTACCCTGTTCGATGGCACCGGCGTGGCACTGCAAGATCTGGTGGTGGCCGATCTGGCGATGCGCCGCGCGATTGAGCAGGGGCGCGGTGTGGTTGTGGATTACTGAGACTTTGCAGACTGAAAAAAGCGGCCGGTCGATTCCGGCCGCTTTTTCACATGCCCCTTCAGCTTGTCAGCCGCGCGGCCATTCGGCGTGCAGATCAATCGGGAACACCGGGCGTGGCAGGTTCTTGAAATCGAAGCGAGTAAGCACCGGCGAGGTCAGGCCGGGCGCGTCCACCTCGATCACCTGCGCGTGCGGGAAGAATTCGTCAAAGCCGGCACGGAAATGGCCGCGCGATTTCACCACCACGGCACGAGCGGCGGCGATATTCAGGCCCATCATCTCCAGGAAGATGGGGTCGGCGCATTGGGTGCGGATGGAAATAACCACCACCTGAATGCCGCCCAGATCGAGCAGCGCCGATGCACCAAGATTCATCCGCCGCCCGGCATAAAAGCCGCGCCTCCCGACACAATCGCCGTCGCGCAGGGCGATGACGCGGGCATCGGCCGCGAACCGTTGCGAGAATTCGTCCGGCGGCACCCGGTTGAATACCGCCCGAAACCGCGCGCCCCGCCCCAGCCGATGCGCCTCGGCGGCCAAAGCGGGGTCGGTGATCACGCCCACAATCACGCCGCTGATACCGCGCGCATGCAGGGCCTGCAAAATCCACATGGTATTGCCGTTGCCACCGCCGCCAGGGTTGTCAGCGACATCGGCCAGAATCACAGCCGGCAGGCTTGGGTCGGCGGCAACCTGCGCCACCTTTTCCACCGCATCGGCAAGCGCGGTCAGGTGCGGCACAAAGCGCAGATGTTCACCCCATGCCATGCGGGCGATTTTATCGGCCACCGCCTGTGCGCTGCCATTTGCTGCGCGCGCGGTGACGATGATAGCCATGCCGTTCTTTGGCGTATCGCTATAGGCAAAGCCGCCAAAGATTGAGACGTTGGCAATATCGCCGCCGACCAGCGACTGGCCGTAGTTCATGATATCGGCATAGGGGCCGGCCTCGGTCAGCAGGGTGACGGTGGGCGGCACCAACGGCAGGCGGATGAAGGCGACATCGGGCTTCATCCCGGCCCAAAGTTCGTGCAGGATCATCGCAGCATCGCGGCCCCGGTCCAGCATGTCGACATGTGGGTTGGTCTGGTAGGCGATCACCGCATCGGCCAGCTGCACCATACGATCCGACACGTTGCCATGCAGATCAAGCGTGGCCACCACCGGCACGTCTGGCCCGACGATATCGCGCACCGCCTGAAAGATTTCACCATCGGGGTCGGCATTCTGCGTGGTGATCATCGCGCCGTGGTTGGAGATATAGACCGCATCCAGCGACCCTGCAGCGCGCAGCCGGGTACGAATTTCCTGCATGGCGGTTTCAAAGAAGCCGTGATCCAGTGGCCCGCCCGCCTCGACCAGACCGACGAGGATCGGCACCGGCTGCCAATCGCCGCGCTGCTCCATCTCGGCGGCAAAGCCCCGGATTTCAGTCGGCAGTTGCGGATCGCCGCTGTGCAGGTCTTCCAGAATTTCATCGCCCGCCAGATAGACGCGCTTGAGGTAGTCTTCTTCGGTGATCACCGGGGCAAAGCGATTGCTTTCCAGCATCAGGCCGAGAATCGCCACACGATGAGTTTTTGCTGCCGACATCCGCTGGCCCCCTTGACTACATGGGCCACGATAGTCCGGCGGGGGGCAGGATCGCCAATGCAAGGACGGTCTAGCCTGATGCGCCGTCGGCATGGTTGTGGCGGCGGGGCTGCGGCATGCGTTTGCCGCATGGCATCATTGGATTTCTGTATTCGTCTCTGCGGTGGCAAGATGAAATACTGCGGCGGAAAATCCGGTTTGCTGCCGGACCAAGCGAGGATACGATGACCCACGGTATCAGACCCTACTGGCAGAACTTCATCGGCGGGGAATGGGTCGATGGCGGCGACGGCGCCCGCATCAGCGTGACCGATCCCGCCACCGGCCAGCCGATTGCCGAGGTGGCGCGCGGCACGCCTGCCGATATTGATCGTGCGGTGGCAAGCGCTCGTGCCTGTTTCAATAGCCGGGTGCTGCGTGATCTGCGGCCGCACAAGCGCGGCGATCTGATGCTGGCGGTGGCGCGCGAATTGGACGCCTGCGTTGAGGAAATCGCGCTGCTGGAGTGCCACGACAACGGCAAGACGCTTGCGGCGGGGCGGGCAGAGGTGGTGCTGACCCAGCGCTATCTGACCTACTATGCCGGGCTGGCCGACAAGCTGGAGGGGCGACAGATCCCGCTGGGCGATGGCTACATCGACTATACCCTGCATGAACCTTATGGCGTGTCGGCGCAGATCATACCGTGGAACGGGCCGTTGCCGGTTGGGGCGCGGTCGATTGCCTGTGCGATAATCACCGGCAATACCGTGGTGCTGAAATCGCCCGAGGATTCGCCACTGAGCCTTTTCGTGCTGGCAGAGGCTTGCCAGCGCGCCGGGGTGCCTGCGGGGGCGGTGAATATCGTTTGCGGGTATGGATATGACGCTGGGGCTGCACTGGCGGCGCACCGTGATATTGACCAGATCGTGTTTACCGGATCCGTCGCCACCGGCCAATCGGTGCTGCGCGCGGCGGTGGAACGGGTGGTGCCTTGCGTGATGGAGCTGGGCGGCAAATCCGGCGCGATTGTCTATGCCGATGCCGATCTGGATCGCACGGCGGCCAGTGCGGTGCGCGGGATTTTCAACCATGCCGGGCAGATTTGCTCGGCCGGGTCGCGGCTGATCGTGCATCGGTCGATCCACGACGATCTGATGACGCGGGTGCAGCAATTGGCCACAAAGCGCAGCGTTGGCCCAGGTATTGACGGCTTTGACATGGGACCGCTGATCAACAGCCGGCAGTTGGAGCGGGTCGAGGCGCTGTGCCGTGCCGGGGTGGCAGAGGGAGCGACGCTTCTGATGGGCGGCGCGCGGGTGCCGGGGTTGGCGGGGCATTTCATGGCACCGACGATCTTTACCGATGTGCGCCCGGATATGCGGATTGCGCAGGAAGAATTCTTTGGCCCCGTGCTGGTGGTGCTGCCGTTTGATACGCCGGAAGAGGCTGTCGCCATCGCCAATGGCACCGATTTCGGCCTTGCCGCCGGGGTTTACACACGGGATCTGAAGCTGGCCCATTGGACGGCAGATCGGCTGGTGGCCGGACAGATTTATGTCAACGAATGGTGGGCAGGCGGCATTGAGACGCCGTTCGGCGGTATGAAACGATCCGGATATGGCCGCGAAAAGGGGCAGGAGGCGCTGCTGGGCTATGTGCAGACCAAGAATGTGGCGATCCGGTTGTGATGGGGAAGGTCGGGACCAATGTATGATCTGCTGTTGAAGGGCGGGCGGGTGATCGACCCGGCGCAAGGGCTGGATGGCGTGCTGGACGTGGCATTTCAGGATGGGCTGGTCGCCGCCATCGGGGCTGATCTTGGCGGCGCGGCGCGGCAGGTGCGCAACGTGGCCGGGCGGATCGTTACGCCGGGGCTGATCGACATGCACAGCCATGTCTATTGGGGCGCAACCTCGCTGGGGGTGGATGCGGAAACCATCGCCAAGCGCAGCGGCACCACGACGTTTGTGGATGCGGGCAGCGCAGGGGCGGGCAATTTCGCGGGCCTGCGCAAGTTTATCGTTGAACCGGCAGCACCGCGGATTCTGGCCTATCTGAACATCTCTTTCCCCGGCATTTTTGGCTTTTCCAAGAACGTGATGGTCGGCGAATGCGAGGATTTGCGGCTGTTGGACAGCCGGGAATGTCTGGCACTGGCCGAGAAGAACCTCGATCTGATCGTTGGTATCAAGGCGCGAGTGGGGGCGAAGGCGGGCGGCAGTTCCGGGCTTGCTCCGCTTTTGCTGGCGATCGAAGTGGCGGAAGAGCTTGACCTGCCGGTGATGGCGCATATCGACTTTCCGCCGCCCGGTCGAAAAGAAGTGCTGGAGGCGCTGCGCCCCGGCGATGTGCTGACGCATTGCTTCCGGCCGTTCCCCAATGCGCCGGTGACGCGCGGCAACCGCATCCGCGAGGATATTCTGGAGGCGCATCGGCGCGGCATCATCTTTGATATTGGCCACGGCTTTGGCGGCTTTGCCTTCAAATCGGCGCGGGCGATGCTGGCGGAAGGCATCATGCCGGATGTGATTTCCAGCGATGTGCATGTGCTGTGCTGCGATGGTCCGGCTTTTGATGTGCTGGCGGTGATGTCGAAATTCATGGCGCTGGGGATGCCGATGGTCGAGGTGATCCGCAGCGCCACGCAAAATCCCGCGCGCGCGCTGCGGCGGCTCGAACTGGGGTCGCTGACCCCCGGCACAGCCGGCGATGCGACGATTTTGGCGCAGGTCGAGGGCCGGTTTGAACACGTGGACGTGTCAAACGAGGTGGTTGTGGCCGATACCCGGCTGGAAAGCCGGGGGATGGTGCTGCGCGGGGTCTGGTGGGCCGAGGGGGGCGATGGTTAAAGGCAGGTATAGCCGCCGTCGATCACCAGTGCGGCGCCGGTCATGTAGCGGGCGGCGTCGCTGGCCAGATAGACCGCCAAAGCGCCCAGATCTTCGGGGTCGCCCAGCTTGCCCATCGGGATGGTCTGCACATAGGCGTCGATGATTTCGGGATTCTTTTGCGCCCAAAGCTTGTTCGGCTCGGTGGCAAAAATGCCGGGGCAGATGGCGTTGACGGTGATGCCGTATTGCGCCCAATCGACGGCCAGACTGCGAGTCAACATCAGCACTGCGGCCTTGGCGGCTTCGTAGTGGCGGCCCTGAATGTTGCGGCCGGCCACCATCGCATTGATCGAGGCCAGATTGATCACCCGCCCGCCGACCCCGCGCGCAATCATCGCGCCGCCGATATGCTTGCTGCACAGAAAGGTCGAAGTCAGGTTCAGATCGATCAGGCTTTGCCACTGCTCCAGCGGCATGTCTTGCAGCGCGACATTCGCCCGCCGCCCGCCGATGTTGTTGACCAGAATGTCAAACGGGCCGTGATCGGCCAGCGCCTGCTGACAAACGGACTCGCAGGTGGCGGGGTCAGCCATATCGGCCACGATCATCGTGGCTTTGCGACCCAACCCGCGCACATCGGCGACGGTGAGATCCAGACTTTCCGCGGTGCGGCCGACCATGGTGATATCGGCCCCGGCCTCGGCCAAACCCATTGCCATCTCGCGTCCCAGCCCTCGACTGCCACCAGTTATGAAGACGTGTTTTCCGCCAAGCTTAAGTCTGTCAAAAACTGCCATTGTGCTCTACTCACCTTGCGTCCCCATCATTGGGGTCTCTGCAAATGATAGGGAGATTGGTGCAGGTTGTTGAATGCCAAGCTTAGATATCGTGATGTCGATTTGACATGAGGGTTAGGTGTTTGGCCCCGGCATCTGTTGGATCGAGTCAAGGATGACTAAATCCCGCCCTGATATACAGATTTTGCAGATGTATTCGGATGGGCTGCGGAAAGCGATGATTTCAACGGCGGTGAAAATAAGCAAGCGTCCGGTCTGACCGCTCTGCCGCAGACTGAGAGTGCGGGATAGTATCCACCATTGATAGTGAACACTAAGGTGCAGGCGTGGCGGGCGGACAAGACGGCGTTGGACAGATGAGGAGAAGCGGTCGATCTGCGTGCAGACGACTGCGCCTGGCGTTTCCGTGGCTCAGGTGGCGCTTCGCTATACGGTGAACGCGAACCTGATCTTCAAGTGGCGTCGCGACACCAAATATCGGCCCAAGCCGGGGGCGAGATCGGGGTCGGAAGATGTGGGTTTGCGCTTCCTACCAGTAGAGATCGTCAAGGAAGCCTCGGTGACCCCACCGACACCTGCTTCTGAGAACCATATCCCGATCGACCTGGCGGGCGGCACCGGATGCGGATCAGCGGCAGCTACGATCCCGAGGCGTTGGCGCGGCTGATCCGGGGGCTGTCGGTTTGATCCCAGTTCCGGCCAACACACGCGTCTGGCTGGCGGCCGGGGTCACCGACATGCGCAAGGGCTGTGCGGCGCTGGCAGCGCAGGCAGGGGTGGTGCTGAAGCAGGACCCGTTTGGCGGGCATCTCTTTGTCTCCCAGGGCCGCCGCGGTAACCTGGTCAAAGTCATCTGGTGGGATGGTCAGGGCGCCTGCAGGTTCCTGAAGCGGATGGAGAAGGGGCGGTTCGTCTGGCCCACTGCAAAGGAGGGGAAGGTCGGACTGACGCCCGCTCAGCTGTCGACGCTGCTCTAAGAGATTGACTGGCGGGCACCGCAGCGGACGTGGCGGCCCTTGGGCACGGGATAATCTGCTCATCCTGCGATCAATGATTCCCAAAATGAATACAGTGAGATAAACTGATTGCATGCTAGATCAG
>JBIHZO010000196.1:0-6454 GCA_044231405.1 Cypionkella sp.
GACCACTTGGCTGGCCCCGGTGCTGGTATTCACCATGGAAGAGGTCTGGCTGTGTCGTTTCCCCGGTGAGGGGTCTTCGGTGCATCTGGTCGACATGCCGCAAACGCCTGCGGAATGGCTGAACCCTGTGCTGGCCGCAAAATGGGACAGCGTCCGCGCTGCCCGCCGCGTGGTCAATGGCGCGCTGGAGGTGCAGCGCACCGCCAAGGTGATCGGGGCCAGCCTTGAGGCGGCCCCGGTGGTCCATGTCGCCGATACCGCGATCCTGGCCGCGCTGAAGTCGATTGATTTCGCGGAAGGCTGTATCACCTCGGGGATCCAGCTGACCGCCGATGACGCGCCGCCAGAGGCATTCCGCCTGCCCGAAGTGCCGGGAATCGCGGTGGTCTTTGAACTGGCGATGGGCGAGAAATGCCAACGCTGCTGGCAGATCAAGCCGGATGTGGGCACCCACAAACACCCCGGAACCTGCGCACGCTGCGACGCGGCTTTGGGCTGATCCACGCTGCCCCGGACCTGGTCCGGGGCAGCTTTCATCTCAGGCGTGGGCGACAGCAAAGCGCGGTCTGGGCTGGGCCGGGGTGCCCTCGCGCAGCAGGGTTTCCACATCGAAACGGGTCAGGCCGATGTCGTCCAGCAAATGATCATCGGCGCGGGCCAGCAGGGTGGCGAGGCTGGGGCGCTTGGCGGCAAACAGGGCTTTGATCATGGCGGACTCCTTCTCGGCAGATCGGTTGACCCGCTTTTGCCGCTTTGCTTGACATAAGGCAAACGAATTGAAATTATGGGTGCCATCAGTAAAGCGAATGGCAGCCCATGATCCCACTGGACAGTGACCTGATGCGCGCCTTTCTGGCGGTGGCCGATACCGGATCGGTGACGGCGGCGGGGGACCGCATCGGGCGCACCCAATCCGCCGTGTCGATGCAAATAAGGCGGCTGGAAGAAAGCCTTGGCCAGCCGCTGTTTCTGCGTCTGCCAAGGGGCGTGCAACTGACGCCGCGCGGCGCGCAACTGCTGCCCTATGCCCGCCGCGTGACCAGCTTGCTGGACGAGGCGGCGACGGCCCTGCGGGAAAAACCGCTGACCGGCCCGGTGCGCATCGGCATCCCGGATGAATATGCCGAAACCATCCTGCCCCGTGCGCTGGCCGCGTTTTCGGAACGCCATCCGGGGGCCGAAGTGACCGTGCGCTGCGATTTCACCGCCCCGCAACAGGCGGCGCTGGACGAGGATCATCTTGATCTGGCTGTGATTTATGACAGCAGCCACACCTCGGGCGACGAAGTGTTATGCATTGATCCGACGGTCTGGGTGACCTCGATCACCCATGCGCAGCACCTGCAAAACCCGGTGCCGGTGGGGGTTTACCTGCGCTCGGACTGGTGCCGCGACTTCGCACTGCGCAGTCTGGATCAGCAAAGCATCCTCTGGCGGGCGGCGTTCGAATGCGACACCTCGGGCAGCTTGCGGATTGCGGCTCGGGCGGGTCTGGCGATTTCTCCGCTGTCGCGCAGCACCATTCCACAGGGCTGCCGCGAGTTGACGGCCCAAGACGGTTTCCCCATCGTCGACCGTGCCCGTGTGGTGCTCAAGCGCAACCCGCGCGGGACGTCCGAGGCCATCGAAGGCCTGGCCACCATGGTGCGCGAGGCTTTCCGTCCCCTGGCGATTGCCTGATGCGGGCGGGGATGGACAGCCCACTGGGGCCAATCAGCGTCACCGAGTCGGCGGGCGTGATCACCGCCCTGCACTGGCAACCCGCCCCGCCGCCGCACACGCCGCTGCTGGCCGAGGCCATCGCCCAACTGACTGCCTATTTTGACCGCCGCCTGACCCGGTTTGATCTGCCGTTGGACTTTGGCACCGGCTTTGCCGAACAGGTCCGCCGGGCGATGGCGGCGATCCCCTATGGATTGACGCGCACCTATGGCGATCTGGCGCAGCAGATCGGTGCTCCGGCGCAGGCCATCGGTCAGGCCTGTGGGGCCAATCCGATCCCGGTGCTGATCCCCTGTCATCGCATTCTGGCGGCCACCGGCTTGGGTGGGTTTTCGGCCAAGGGCGGCGTGGAAACCAAGGTTTACCTGTTGAAACTGGAAGGTGCTGCGTCACTGCTGATTTGATGCCCTTGCGGGGCAAGCCGGCGTTCTGTAACAGTTTTGTAAAACCAAGGGGCGCAATGTGAGCTTAGCCATCCTGCTGGCCGTCCTTGGATCGGCCTTTCTGCACGCGCTGTGGAACGCCCTGATCAAGACCGGAGCCTCGCGGCTGGGGGCCATGGTGATCCTGTCCATCGGTGAAATACCCATCGGGCTGGCCGTGGCGGCGACCCGGCCGATCCCCGCGCCCGAGGTGTGGAAATGGGTGCTGATGGCGGGCTGTGCGCATTTCTTCTACAAGTTCTTCCTGACTTACGCCTATGATCGCGGTGATCTTTCGCGCGTCTATCCGATCGCGCGGGGGGCGGCGCCCCTGATTGTGGCGGTGGCCGGACTGGCCTTGTTGCCCGACCGCCTGACCCTGCATGAAATGGCGGGCATCGCGGTGCTGGGCTGCGGTATCTTGTTGATGGCGCAGGGGATTTTCGCCAATGGCGAGAACCGCCGAATGCTGCCCTTCGCGCTGGGATCGGCCTGCGCCACCGCGACCTACACGATGCTGGACGGCACCGGCGCGCGGATTTCGGGGGACGCGATTGCCTATGTGGCCTGGGTGTTTGTGGCCGACGGCCTGCTGTTTACCACCGGCATGCTGGCTTTCAAGGGCGTGGCCGTTCTGCCCGGCGACCGCAAGGCTTGGGGTGCCGGCATGGTCGCGGCAGCAGCGTCTTACGGGGCCTATGCGGTGTCGGTCTGGGCGATGACGCGCGCCCCGATTGCTGTGGTGGCGGCGGTGCGCGAAACCTCGATCCTGTTTGCGGTGCTGATCGGCTGGCTGGTGTTTGGCGAGACGATGACCAAAGGCAAGGCGCTGGCGGCTTGCGTGATCGTGAGCGGGGTGATCCTGACGCGCCTCTAGGCCGACGATCGGACCAAAGTTTCGTTCATCTGTCGCTGACTGTCCCACGGGGGGCGGGGGTGTGCATCCCCCGGCTTGGCCCGCCTAATGCGCGGACCTGTCCGGAATGATCTGCTGCGCAATCCCGGCAAACGACAGATAGAGCGACGAAATCACCAACCCCCAATGCGCCAGCGATCCTTCGGCAAAGTTCACCCAGGCCGCCCATCCGGCAAAGATCAGCCAGGCCAGTGACATCGGCAGCGTCACCCAGCGCCAGCGTTTGGTGCGGGTGGGGTGGACGAATTTCAGGTTCAGGAACATCGCAATCGTCAGCAGGACAACCGTCACCAGGATCACCCATTGACCAGGGGCCACCGCGAACAGGACCAGCACCACCATGTTCCAGCAGGCTGGAAAGCCGGAAAAGGATTTGTCCTTGGTTTTCATGCGGGTATCGGCAAAATAGACCACCGACCCATAGACGATCGCAATGATGGCGAACCAGCCGGTCCAACCATCCAGCATGCCCGATTTGAACAAGGCGTAGGCCGGAATGAAGACATAGGTCAGGTAATCGACGATCAGATCCATCAGCACGCCGTCATAGGTCGGCCAGTTGGCAGAGGTGTCATAGCGCCGGGCCAGGGGACCGTCGATGCCATCCACCAGCAGCGCCAGCACCAGCCACAAAAACATGGTTTGCCACTTGCCTTCAACAGCTGCCAGCATGGCAAACATCGACAGCACAGCGCCCGAGGCGGTGAGCAAGTGGACGGACAGGGCTTTGAGACGAATATCCATAGGTTTGTGTCGCGCAAACCGGCTGATTTTGCAATGGCTGTGGCGCTTCGCCGGGTGCAAAACGCTTCAGGCGCGGGGGTGGGCCTTGTCGTAAACCTCCATCAGGCGGGCGGCATCCACGGCAGTGTAGGCCTGAGTGGTGGACAAGGAGGCATGGCCCAACAGTTCCTGGATCGAGCGCAGATCGCCGCCCGCCGACAGCAAATGTGTTGCAAAGCTGTGGCGCATGGCGTGGGGGGTGGCCGAGGCTGGCAGGCCAAGCTGCATCCGGGTTTTCTCCATCACCAGCGCAATCAGGCGCGGGTTCAGCGCCCCACCGCGCGCGCCGCGAAACAGGGGGTCCGGGCGGGTCAGATCATAGGGGCAGAGGGTGGCATAGCGGGCCACGGCGGCCTGCGTCACGGGCAGCACGGGAACCACACGTTCCTTGCCGCCCTTTCCGATGATCCGCAGCACCTCGGGCAGCGGATGGGCGGCACCTGTCAGCCCCAGCGCCTCGGATATCCGCAAGCCGCAACCGTAAAGCAGCGTCACCACGGCGATGTCGCGCGCGGCGATCCAGTCCGTCCGCGCCTGCTCGCCCACGCCGTCGATCATGTCGCGTGCGCCCTCCACCGTCAGGGGGCGGGGCAGTTTGCGGCGGTATTTCGGGCCGCGTGCCGACAGAACCGTGCTGGCGTCGACACCTTCGCGGTCGGCCACCCAAGCCACGAAAGTCTTCACCGCCGACAGGCTGCGTGCCATGCTGCGGGCCGACACCCCGCGCCCGCGCTCATAGGCCATCCAGGCGCGCAGATCGGGTTGCGCCAGACTGGCCACCGCGCGCAGACCTTCGCCGCCGCCGTTGTGCAGGGCCAGAAAGCCTAAAAACCCAGTGATATCGTGGCTATAGGCGATGACTGTGTTCACAGCCATCCCGTCCAGAGCGCGCAGATGGTCCAACCAGCGCGCCAGCGCATCGCGTTGCGCGGGCGGGATGGCAAGCGTGGTCACGACAGCCAGCGCCGCATGGTGCGTTCAAACACGCCCGCGAAGAAGGTCAACAAATCGGTGCCATGCGTCGGTTTGAATTGGTGCGGATCTTCGGCCCCCAGCACCAGCATGCCGGGCAGACGGCCCTTGCCGAAATCAAGCTTCATCAGCGCCTCGGATCGGACCCAACCGGCCCGTTCCCCATAGATCGCATCCGACTCTGGCAGCACTTGGCGCAGCACCACCGGACGCAGCGAGATATTGCGCCCACCGGTGATGTAGTCGGCGACAAAGCCCGGCCCGGCCACATACAGAACGTCACCCAGTTTGCGCAAGGACGGGTCTTCGGAATCCTGGACTGACTCCAGCACCAGACGCACACAATCCACCCGCAGGGTTTCGGCCACCGAGCTTGCCAGGGTTTTCAGAAAATCCTCGAAGCTCAGCGGGTCCAGCAGTTGCAAAATGGCGCGGTGCACCTGATTGGTGCCCGCCAGGTTTTCATAGGCCGCAGCGATGACGGTGCGATGGGTGTCTTCCAGCCGGTCAAGCCGGCCTTCCAGACGCTCCATCGCGATGCCGCGCAGATCGACGATATTGGAGCCCATAAGACGTTCATTCGCGCCGATCAGGGCGTTCATGACATCGCGGTCCTCCAATATCACTTCGGGTTCCGCAAGAATGCGGTCACGCAAGTCCTGGTCGATCATGCTTTGGCCCCCGCCATTTTCAGCAAGCTTAACAGATTACAGAATCTTCTGCCCGGTTTTCGCCCAGTCCTTCATGAACTGTGCCAGGCCCGCGTCGGTCAGCGGGTGGTTGATCATCGCCTTGAACACCGACGGCGGGGCGGTGATCACATCGGCACCGATCAGGGCGCATTGGGTGGCGTGGTTGACGGTGCGGATCGACGCGGCAAGGATCTGGGTGTCAAATCCGTAGTTGTCATAGATCTGGCGGATGTCTGAGATCAGCTCCATCCCGTCCATGTTGATGTCGTCAAGACGGCCCACGAAGGGGCTGATGAAAGTGGCCCCGGCCTTGGCGGCCAGCAAAGCCTGATTGGCGCTGAAACACAGGGTCACGTTGACCATTTTGCCTTCGCCCGTCAGGACTTTGCAGGTTTTCAGCCCGTCCCATGTCAGCGGCACCTTGACGGTGATGTTTGGCGCGATCTCGGCCAGTTTGCGGCCTTCGGCGATCATCTCATCGGCGGTCAGGGCGACGACTTCGGCGGACACCGGGCCTGAAACGATGTCGCAAATCTCGCGCGTGACTTCCAGAATGTCGCGGCCCGATTTCAGGATCAGCGACGGGTTGGTGGTGACGCCGTCCACCATGCCCAGATCGTTCAGTTCCTTGATGGCGGCGACATCGGCGGTATCGACGAAGAATTTCATGGGGCTATCCTTGGCATGGGTTGCGACTGCTTGGGTGGGGGTTTACCCCAAAAGGGCGTAAAAAGGAAAGGGCGAAGGGTGGTGGACCGGGTCTATGAGGCGGGCGAGTTGGTGGCAGTGCTGACGACAGAGCCTTTGGGCCGCGTTCTGGATTACAAGGCGCCCGAGGGTGGCTGCGGGGATGGCGATTTCGTCGAGGTGCCTTTGGGGCCGCGCAAGGTGCTCGGCGTGGTCTGGGGCAAGGGCGAAGGCAAGTTTGATCCGGCGCGCATCAGGTC
>JBIHZO010000197.1:0-6443 GCA_044231405.1 Cypionkella sp.
GCAAGGCCGATCTCGGTCGGCGAGACCCGGCGGGTGGTGCGGTTCAAAAGCCGCGCGCCAAGGCGGGCCTCCAGGGCGGAGACGTGTTTCGAAACGGCAGATTTCGAAATCCCCATCTTTTTCGCAGCGTCGGTGAAGCCGCCTTGGTCTACGACCGTGGCAAAAGCTTCCATCTCTGTTAGTCGATCCATTGTTTTCCCCAAGCGAGCAGAGTGGGCAGATGTGACCTTATTGATCGCCAAATCAGGCAGGATCGGGGCGGGTCTGCGTTCTATCCGGGGTATTTCGCAGGATCGTTCAAAAACAGGAAACACCGGGGTGAGGGATGAAATCCTTGGAAATCAACGGTGAACCGTCGAGGGTGTCTTGCGTTTTCTGCTAAAGCACGAACTTTTCCGCCGCAATCCGCAGGATCAGATTGGGATCAATGCAAATACCGCTCCAGATCTCCCACAGGCTGGCGTGACCCACGCCAAAGAAGTTGCCCTCGGTTTGCTCAAGCATATCGGTCATGATCTGAAAGTGGATATGCGCCGCCCAACCGCCGTTTTCATGCCAATCGCCCAGATGCGCAATCAACTGGCCGGGCTTCACCGTGTCGCCCACCTGCACCAGTTCCGGCAAGGTACCTGCAAGGTGGCCATAAAGGGTGTAAAACGGCAGCCCCCCCGCGTCATGTTCCAAGATCAGGGTGTTGCCGTAGTCCAGTGGATCGGCGTTGTAGGTGACATGGCGCGCAATCCCAGGCAGGGGCGCGTAGACTGGGGTCATGGCCGGCGCGAAAACGTCGATGCCCAGATGCACGGTGCGGCGTTCGGGGCTTGCGGCATCGGCGAACTGGTCGGTTTGGTAGACGCTGCGGTTTTCGCCATAAAGCCCCAGGCCATAAGGCACCCCTTGCGCCACGAACCACGCATCAAAGGCGCGGTCAGAAAAGGCGGGCATGTCGGGGCGCTGACCTTGGGTCAAAAGCGCGGTGGTCGTGCTGTGCGCCGGATCGGGACGGAACAGTGGCGCGGTTGTCGCAGCCGCCAGATGGTTGCGGATGGCCCGCACGGCAGCAGGCGCACCCGACCCATGCCGCAACACCGCTCGCAACAAGCCCTGATCCACCAAGGCCAGCCGCGCGGCGGTGGCTTGGGCCTCAACATCGCCCGCGTGCAGGGCCACCAACACCTGATCCAACGTCAGCCCCGGATCGGCGCGCCCCAGTAGGCGCAGGGCGGTGTAAAGATCGGGTTGGCCAGACAAGGCGTTCAAAATGGTCATCGCAGGTCTTTCGTTCAGGACAGTCTCAGCCTTCACGCTAGGCCCTCGCCCCAATTCCGGCAAGGCCCCCGCAATCCGCCTTGCCCCTTCGCCGCCGCCCCACTATCCATTTCACAAAGCAATCCTTCGAAGGACCCGCCATGACCTCGAACAGCCGTTTCGACAAATCCAAACTGCCCAGCCGCCATGTCACCGAAGGCCCGGCGCGCGCACCGCACCGCAGCTACTTCTACGCGATGGGCATCACCGAGGAAGAGATTCACCAGCCTTGGGTCGGCGTCGCCACTTGCTGGAACGAGGCCGCCCCCTGCAACATCTCGCTGAACCGTCAGGCCCAAATCGTCAAACACGGCGTCAAGAAGGGCGGCGGTACCCCGCGCGAATTCACCACCATCACTGTGACCGATGGTATTGCGATGGGGCATGAGGGCATGCGGTCATCTCTGGCGTCGCGCGATGCGATCACCGACACCGTGGAACTGACCATGCGCGGCCATTGCTATGACGCGCTGGTCGGTCTGGCCGGCTGCGACAAGTCGTTGCCTGGGATGATGATGGCTATGGTGCGATTGAACGTGCCGTCAGTGTTCATCTATGGCGGGTCGATCCTGCCGGGCCGCTACAAGGGTCAAGACATCACCGTTCAGGACATGTTTGAGGCGGTGGGCAAGGTTCAGGCCGGCACCATGTCGGAAGCGGAACTGGAAATCATGGAGCGTGTCGCCTGCCCTTCCTCGGGTGCGTGTGGCGCGCAATACACCGCCAACACCATGGCCTGCGTGTCCGAAGCGATCGGTCTGGCCCTGCTGAATTCGTCCGGCGCGCCCGCACCTTATGAAAGCCGCGATCAATATGGCGAAGCGTCCGGCGTCGCCGTGATGAACCTGATTGAGAAAAACATCCGCGCCCGCGATATCGTGACGCTGAAGTCATTGCAGAATGCAGCGCGGGTTGTCGCCTGCACCGGTGGTTCGACGAACGGCGCGCTGCACTTGCCCGCGATTGCGCATGAAGCCGGCATTGATTTCGACCTGTTCGACGTGGCCGCGATCATGCGCGATACGCCCTATTTCGTCGATCTGCGTCCCGGTGGAAAGTATGTGGCCAAGGACCTTTACGAAGTCGGCGGCGTGCCTGTGGTGATGAAAGAACTGGCCAAAGCCGGGCTTTTGCATCTGGATTGCCTGACCGCCAGCGGCAAGACCTTGGGCGAAAGCCTAGAGGAAATCACAGGTGAAGCTGATGGCCGCGTGATCTATTCCATCGCCACCCCGATCACCAAAACCGGCGGCGTGGTTGGCCTGCGCGGCAACGTCTGCCCCGACGGTGCCATTGTCAAAGTCGCAGGCATGACCGAAGCCGAACAAGTGTTCACTGGCCCCGCTCGCGTTTTCGAATGCGAAGAAGACGCGTTTGAGGCGGTCAAGGCACGCACCTATAATGAGGGCGACGTGCTCGTCATTCGCAACGAAGGCCCCGCAGGCGGCCCCGGCATGCGTGAAATGCTGTCCACCACGGCGGCGCTTTCGGGTCAGGGCATGGGCAAGAAGGTGGCACTGATCACCGACGGGCGCTTCTCGGGTGCGACGCGCGGTTTCTGCGTTGGGCATGTGGGGCCAGAGGCGGCGCATGGCGGCCCGATTGCCCTGCTGAAAGACGGCGACATCATCACTTTGAATGCGTTGACCGGAGAATTGTCGGTGGCCGTTTCGGACGAAGAAATGGTCGCACGCAAGGCTTTGTGGAAAGGCCCGCGCCCGAACCAATACGCAACAGGTGCCTTGTACAAATATGCCAAGTTGGTCGGCAGTGCGCGCTACGGGGCCGTGACCCATCCCGGTGCGAAAGCCGAAAAACATGTCTACATGGATCAGTAAGGCCGCCAGCCTTACCGCACTGGTGGCCCTGATGGGCTGCCAGTTTGAACCCGGAACCGGTATGGCGCGGTCCGCTTCAGTGCTGAACGGGGCCATAGAAATCGGCGTGCCTGCCGGCTATTGCATCGACGGCGAAGCCAGCCGCGCAGCCACTGACGGCGTGGTGATCCTGATGGGCCGCTGTAACGATGCGGCCCGCGCGATCCCGGCATTGTTGTCGGTTTCCATCGGCCAAGGCGGCTCGGCGGGGGTAATGACGGCAGGCGGCCCGGCATTGGCCGCGTTCTTTGGGTCGGAACAAGGCCGCGCCACGCTGAGCCGTGACGGTCGGGCATCTGATATCCATGTTCTTGAGGCGCTAGGCGGCGAAGATGCTTTCCTGCTCCGCCTGCAAGACCGCAACATCGGCGATTACTGGCGCGCAGTGATCGCAGTCAAAGGGCGTCTGGTCACGGTTTCGGCCACAGGCACCCCGGATCTGCCGCTGAAACCGGCGGATGGGCGCAAAGTGCTGGATGCTGCCTTGGATGCGATGCGCCGCGCCAACGCATAACGCCGCGTTTTGGGTAAAGATTTGCACCGAGACCCAATGGACCGTGCTACGGGGTGGAGTCTTAACCAATTTGCGGCAATAAAGGAATCGTTTCCATAGGCTCAACAATCGCAATTGTTGGACAGGTTGCGGCGGGGAAGAAACTGATGGCAGGACTGATGTCCGGTTTGATCGACAGGCTGATGTACAAACGAGTCTTGCGTCGCTGGGGCATGGCTGGCGATCAGGCAGCGACCGGCGATCTGGATGGGTTGCGCGGCCTGCGCACCCGTGCCCGCGCCCTGCGCCGCAATCTGGACCGTGTGATCCATCAGGCCGAGCACCGCCTTGCGCTGCCGATCATCGGGCCGAACGTCATCCGCAAACCGCTGGGCACCGATTGGGCTTGGCGGCCCGAACTGTGGAAAGGCCCGATCCCGGTGCCTGGGTTCTCCAGCGTACCCGGCAAGGCGTTGATCTATGACGGTGCCACGATTTTCCATGATTGCCGCCGCAGCGAGCTGACCGTCCGGCAGATCCGCAACACCCGAGAATCCGACATCGCCCCTTTCGGCTTTCGCATGGACGTGTTCCGCTTTGACGGCTCCTTCCTGTCGCTGGTGGTGGACCTGCCCGGGGACGCGGCGCGCGGGTTGAAGCAAAAGCATGTCATCCGGCTGGACGTGATCGTCGAGATGGAAAAACCGCTTGAAATCTTTGCCCGCCTGAACATCAAACATGGGCCGAACGTTGAACAGATCGTGCGCGAACTGCCGCTGAATGAAGAAGAGGTGATGGTGGAATTTGACCTCGCCTATTCCAAGATGAACGAAAAGCGGGTTGAAAAATTGTGGGTGGACCTGATCTTTGAAGGCCCCGAAATGAATCAAATCATCCTGCGAGACGTTACCTTCAGCCGCCGCCCGCGCGCCGAGTTATGAGGCCGGAATGACCGATACCAAACTGACCAAAACCCGCATCCGCGCTGGCATCTGGGAGGGGGTTCTGACCGGCCCCAACGCACCACAGATCGAGGTGCTGCACTTGGAACACCCGGTTCCCGGCCACAGCGCCAACCCCATCCCCGACCGCCCCAACGAGTGGCTGGTGACGGTGCCGATCCCGGCGGAACTGTTGACCGAAGGCGTGCAAACCTTTCTGATCCGGGACAAAGCCACTGGTGAAAAACTGGAGCATTTCACCATCATCACCGGGGTCGCCATGGAGGATGACATGCGCGCCGAGGTCGAATTGCTGCGCGCGGAACTGGACATGCTGAAACGCGCGTTCCGACGCCATTGCCTTGAGACCATTGGCTAACCCTTTGATTTGAATATTTTGCTGCGCAGCAACTTCACACCGGCAGCAGCGCCGCTTCCATCTCAAAATCCCCGGCCTGCACCAAATTTCCCGCCGACTGGCCCATCAAGACGCCATAAGTTCCGGCCTCTACCTGCCATGCCCGAGCGCCCACATTGAACCATGCGCAATCGCGCGGCGTGAGGTTGAACACAATTTGAACCGACTCCCCAACCGCCAGATGACGCTTGGCAAAACCCTTCAACTCCTTGGCCGGACGTGCCACCGGGGCCGCTGCGGGTATCACATAAAGCTGCACCACAGTGCTGCCTGCGCGGTCGCCGACGTTGTGCAAAGTCGCGCGCACAGTAAGCCCATCGACCACAAGATCGGACAGCTCAAACCGACTGTATGACAATCCGAATCCAAACGGAAACAGCGGCGGCGTACCGGTTTTGTCAGCGTGCCGATAACCGATGAATACACCCTCCTCATACCGGACCCGACCATCCAGACCGGGATAAATCTCGGCATCCTGCGTCTGCGCCGCCCCATCCGCCCATCGCACCGGAAAGGTTTGCGGCAGCCGCCCGCCTGGTTCGGTCCCGGTCAAAACATCGGCAATCGCATGGCCGACCTCTTGCCCCGGGTACCAGGCCTGCAGGACGGCCGCGACATCGCCCAGCCAGGGCATTTCCACCGGACCGCCGGTTTGCAGCACCACAACCGTGTTCCGGTTGACCGCCGCCACCGCTGAAATCAGCTCTGCCTGCCGCCCCGGCAATGCTATTCCCGGCAAATCTGCACCCTCGGTGTCCCAAGACGCGTCGCGACCAACGAACAAGATCGCAGTGTCGGCGGCTTTGGCCACGGCAACTGCTTCGGCAATTTCGGCGTCACCAGATGGCAGGCCCAGCCCGATCGCCAACGCCGAAAACGCCAGAACCTCGGACGTTCCTGTCGCAAACTCGATCTCTATGGCATAAGATTGGCCCGCCACCATCGGCACTTCAGCCAGCACTTCGTCGCAGCCTTCCTCAAAAAACGTTGTGCCCCGGGTCCAGCTTTCCCAAGCCTCGGCCACTTGCGCGCCGTCCACCCGGACCCGCGCCAGACCCGCCGCGCGGATGCCCAACTGCCATAGGCCTGTTGCCCGGGCCGTGAATTGCGTCGAAATGCGGGCCGAAAAATGCGCCGCATCGACGTCGCCCTTTAAGCGGCCAAACCAAAATCCCATCGCTTCAGGCATCTCATCAACCGCGACAGGGTCACCAGACAGGTCGCGATTTGGAAATAGTTCCATCTTCAACGGCCCGGGCAAAGTGGGCTGAAACTTGGCCTTGTCACAGCCATAAGCGTAAGTCACATCACCCAACGCAGCCGTTAGCCCGTCATAGGGCGACACTTGGTAATGCGCGTTCAACTGCGCCGAGCCGCCACCCATGATCTGTGCGGTTTTGGCATTC
>JBIHZO010000198.1:0-6434 GCA_044231405.1 Cypionkella sp.
CCCATTGGCGCGCACCTCATAGGTTTCGGGGTTCACCTCGATTTCCGGGGTGGCGTCGTTCAACCGCATGTCGGCCTTGCCGATGCCGCGACAGCCCTGCACCGTCAGCATGTCTTTGGCCAGCCCCAGCTGATGGCCCAGGCCGTCCTCAACCGCCGCCTGACTGGTGAACAGCACCGCAGAGCGTTCCACATTCCGCCCCATCGCCCCGAACATCGGGCGCGAATAGACCGGCTGCGGTGTCGGGATCGAGGCATTCGGATCGCCCATCTGCGCCATCACGATCGACCCGCCCAGCAGCACCATTTCGGGTTTCGCGCCAAAGAAAGCGGGCGACCAAAGCACCAGATCGGCGCGTTTGCCGACCTCGATCGACCCGATATGCGCCGACATACCATGCGCCACCGCCGGATTGATGGTGTATTTGGCGATGTAACGCCGCACTCGGAAGTTGTCGTTCTGCCCGACCTCTTCGGCCAGACGCCCCCGCTGTTGCCGCATCTTGTGCGCGGTTTGCCAGGTGCGGGTGATCACCTCACCGACGCGGCCCATCGCCTGACTGTCGCTTGAGATCACCGAAAACGCGCCCATGTCGTGCAGGATATCTTCGGCTGCAATCGTCTCGCGCCGGATGCGGCTTTCGGCAAAAGCCACATCTTCTGGCACCCGGCGGTCAAGGTGGTGGCAGACCATCAGCATATCGAGGTGTTCCTCGATGGTGTTCACCGTGTAGGGCATCGTCGGGTTGGTGGAACTGGGGATCACGTTGGGGTGGCTGACAACCTTGATGATATCAGGCGCATGGCCGCCACCCGCGCCTTCGGTGTGAAAGGCGTGGATGGTGCGGCCCTTGATCGCGGCCAAGGTGTTCTCGACAAAGCCGCTTTCATTCAGCGTGTCAGTGTGGATCATCACTTGCACGTCCCAAGCGTCCGCCACCGTCAGACAACAGTCGATGGCGGCGGGGGTCGTTCCCCAATCTTCGTGCAGTTTCAGCGCACAGGCGCCACCCCGCACCATTTCCACCAAAGGCTCGGGCAGGCTGGCATTGCCCTTGCCCGACACGCCGATGTTCACCGGCAGCGCGTCAAAGCTTTGCAGCATCCGCCCGATGTGCCATGGCCCCGGCGTGCAGGTGGTGGCAAGCGTGCCATGCGCGGGGCCAGTGCCGCCGCCCAACATCGTCGTCATGCCGGAATGCAAGGCGTCGTCGATCTGCTGCGGACAGATGAAATGGATATGCGCGTCCATACCGCCCGCCGTCACGATCCGCCCTTCACCCGCGATGATCTCGGTCCCCGGCCCGATGATCACATCGACACCCGGCTGCGTGTCGGGGTTGCCCGCCTTGCCAATCTTGGCAATCCGCCCGTCGCGCAGGCCGATGTCGGCCTTGTATATCCCGGTGTAGTCCACAATCAGCGCGTTGGTGATCACCGTATCCATGGCTCCGCCGGCACGGCTGATCTGGCTTTGGCCCATGCCGTCACGGATCACCTTGCCGCCGCCGAACTTCACCTCTTCGCCGTAGGTGGTCAGATCGCGTTCGACTTCGATGATCAGATCGGTATCGCCCAGTCGCACCCGGTCACCGGTGGTGGGGCCGAACATGCTGGCATAGGACGCGCGGGTGATCAGTGCTGGCATTACAAATCCCCCATGACGGTGCCGTTGAAGCCGTAGACCCGGCGCAGGCCGCCAAAAGGCACCAGCCGCACTTCGCGGCGTTGGCCCGGTTCAAACCGCACCGCCGTCCCTGCGGCGATGTCCAGCCGCAAGCCGCGCGCTTGCACGCGGTCAAAATCCAGCCCGGCATTGGCCTCGGCAAAGTGGTAGTGGCTGCCCACCTGAACCGGGCGGTCGCCGGTGTTGGCGACCATCAGCGTCACCACCACTGCGCCCGCGTTCAGCACAAGATCACCCTCGCCGGGGAAAATCTCGCCGGGAATCATTCGGCCCGGCCTTTGCGCAGCCAGACCAGCGCAGCAACCACAGTGGCGGCCACGGCCAGCATGGCCATGTGATCGGGTTCACTGATCAGATGCCGCAGATTTGTCCAGAAGCCCCCCTGCGCATGATCGCCCGCATGGGCAAAGGCAGCGGTGGGCAGCAGTGAAAGAGCGATGATACGTTTCATCTGATCCTCTGAGCGAAATGGTTGGAATTGAACTGGAAACCGCAGCCTCTCGCGGACGCTCGAATGTGGTTTCCGATATGTTTTGCGACTTTGCACAACCACCTCAGTCCTAGCGGATCGGGTGGTGAACGGTGACAAGCTTGGTGCCGTCCGGGAAAGTGGCCTCGACCTGCACGGAATGGATCATTTCGGGGATGCCCTGCATGCACTGATCGGCCGTGATCACATGCGCGCCCGCCTGCATCAGATCGGCCACAGACCGCCCGTCGCGCGCGCCCTCGACGACGAAATCGGTGATCAGGGCGATGGCCTCGGGGTGGTTCAGCTTCACCCCCCGCGCCAGCCGACCCCGCGCCACCATGGCGGCGACCGAAATCAGCAGCTTGTCTTTTTCACGCGGTGTCAGGTTCATCGCAGCCCCTATATTTGCCAGACGCGGGGCAGGGGGCGGCCTTGGCGCAACACCTCCAACACCCGCAAGATTTGCCGTCGCAGCGGCCAGCCATCGGCGGCGCACAGCCGCAGTGTCAGGCGCCCGTCCCAACCCGAAGCCGCCCCTTGCACGCCCGGCTCGTCCAGAACCGCGCGCACCAAACCGACCGCATCGCTGGCCCCACGCGCCACCATCGCCAAGGAGGCAAAGGCCCGCGCGCCGTCCAGAACCGCAGTCCCTGCGCGCAAAGTCGCGTCATCCAGCCCGAACGGTTCGATGATCACCGGGCGACCCTGCCGCCAAACCTCGCGCCGATCGCGGAAGGTCAGGTGGTCCACCACCTCGCCCATCGCCGCCCGTCCCAGAACCACCGATTCCAACAGCAAACACCCCGCATCCGCGCCAAGATCAAGGCGGGTGTTGCGGTGCAAGGCACTGGCCTGAAACAGAATCGTTTCTTGCGGCAGCCAGTCCAGCCAGCCGCCATCCCCCACCGAAGCCACCACCGAAACCTGTGCCATACCTGACGCGGCCCGGTACGCCCGCTCGGCGGTTTGCGTCGTGGCCACCGCCCGCACGCCCGCGCCCAGCGCGACGCGGTAAGACAGCCGGTCGCCCCCGGTCAGCCCGCCCGAGGTGTTCAGAAACACCACCTCCGGCACCGCCCCGCCATGCGGCAGCAACACCTTGGCCGACCCTGCCTGCGCAAGATCACGCAACCGCGCCCGACCTGCCGAAAGGTCAAACGACACCGCCGCCGCTCCATGGCTGCGCTGCATCAGGGGGATGGGTTGGTGTGCGGTCATGCGGGCAAGCTGGCCGCAACCGGGCAGCGCAACAATCTGTGGGCACATCTCTGCGCCAGACTTACAAGCATTTGCCCGAATTATGGGCGGCCTTTCCACCCGGTGTCCAATAAATTGGCAGCAGCCAAACCAAGCGCGCAGCCCTTGTGCATTCCCGCGCCTTGCCAGACGCGTGCAACCTGCCATCTTTGCAGGACCAACCGAAAGGCCACGCCATGAGCTGGAACCCGATCCTTGACCACTCCATCCCTATCGGCGACGCGGTGGACGCCATCGAGACCGTCATCATCGCCCGCGCCCGCGATCTGGGCGGCTTCGAGGTGCGCCGCGCCCTGCCATCGGTGCAACGCCAGATGGTCGGCCCGTTCATCTTCTTTGACCAGATGGGCCCGGCCGAGTTCCTGACCGGGCAGGGCGTCGACGTGCGCCCCCACCCGCATATCGGGCTTGCCACCGTCACCTATCTGTTGCGCGGGCAGATGCACCACCGCGACAGCCTTGGCACCGACGCCTGGATCACCCCGGGTGAGGTCAACATGATGACCGCAGGCATCGGCATCACCCATTCCGAACGCATGGACGGTCCGGCGCGGCAGGGTCCGCAAAGCCTGTTCGGCCTGCAAACCTGGCTGGCCCTGCCCCTGAGTCATGAGGACAGCCCCGCTGCCTTCGCCAATGCCCCCGCCGCCGACCTGCCGCTGTTGCAGGCCGAGGGCAAGGATGTCCGCCTGATCCTTGGCACCGCCTGGGGGGCCACGGCCCCGCTGCCGATGCCGTCCGAAACCTTCTACGCCGATGCCACGCTGGCCGCCGGGTCCGCGCTGCCACTGCCCGACAACCACGAGGACCGCGGTGTCTATGTGCTGTCGGGGCAGGTGTCGCAGGGCGGCCAAAGCTATGACGCGGGGGCAATGCTGATCTTCCGCCCCGGCGACGCGGTTGCGGTGCGCGCAGGCGATCAGGGCGCACGGATCATGGTGCTGGGCGGCGCCACGATGGAGGGTCCGCGCCATCTCTGGTGGAACTTCGTCGCCTCGTCGAAAGACCGTATCGACGCCGCCAAAGAGGCATGGCGCGCGGGTGACTGGGCGCATGGCCGCTTTCGCCTGCCGCCTGCCGACGACGCCGAATTCATCCCGGCACCCGAGCGGTGATCACGGCGCTGATTTTCATCACTTTCGCGCTTGACGCGCCCCGCGCGCTTCCGTAATACCCCCACACGCCGGGCAACTGGCAATGCGATGCGGTGGTAGCTCAGTTGGTTAGAGTACCGGCCTGTCACGCCGGGGGTCGCGGGTTCGAGTCCCGTCCACCGCGCCAATCGCGTCAAAAGCCGCCCTTAGGGGCGGCTTTTTGCGTTTGGGGCCGTCCAATTTCCCCAGACGGTGGGCTTCCTGCTGCCTGATCATTTCGGCACCGCCAGAATCCCAGATACCGTAGGGTGCGTGATCCCGCGCACCGCACCCAAAGCTTACCCCTTTGGCATCCGCCCCAACACCGTCAGAACCGCCCGCACCAGCGGATGCTCTGCCCCAAGGAAACCGACCGCCGCCGAGGGCAGCTTGACTGCGTCGCGCAACGGCTGGGTCAGCTTTTCCACAATTTCTCCAACGGCCCGATCCGCCGCCGCAAACCCGCGTCCTGCTAGGGTTCATCCAAAGCCTCTTGCCCCGGTGCCAAAGCCCTTAACCTTGGCCTTGGTCTGCAAAACCACGGGCAATTGATTGCCCCCCGTCGCCGGAATACCGCGCAGCGCGGCTTCAATCTGGCCGGCAAACTGTTGGGCCGTCACCCGCGTGACCAAGGCATCGCGCAACAGGAACGCCACCTGAGCATGGGCCGCAAGCAAAGGCGCAGGTTCGGTCAGCCACGGCCAAGGCTCTGACCAAGGCAAAAGGGTTTTCAGGTGGGCAAGCGGTCTCTGGGCGCGCGGGCCTTGCTGCTCCCCCTTCCGGCCTCATCCCCACCCCTCGCAAACCTTGCGTCCACCCTAACCCCCCGGCCGCTGCGTCGGGACGGACAAAGGACGCGGGCGGGACGCAGGGGGGACGGGGAAAGGACGGGAAATTCTGCCACTTTCGCCGCTTTGGTCATTGACGCCCCCAGACCCATCGGCTACCTCAGACACATCGCGCGGTGGTAGCTCAGTTGGTTAGAGTACCGGCCTGTCACGCCGGGGGTCGCGGGTTCGAGTCCCGTCCACCGCGCCACTTTCTCCTTGATATATCAGGATAATCTGGCAAAGCCGCGCTTTGACTTGATTGCATTCCTTATTTGGAATACATGGCGGAAACCCTGACCGGAGCCTGCCATGGCCTTGCTTGACCAAATCCCGCTGAACATCCTGATCATCGCCGCGCTGACCCTGGGTCTTGCCCCCTTCGTGCCCGAACCGCATCTGTGGGAAAAGCTCAAGATGTTGATTTCAGGCGATTTGGTCAGGCCCATCGACATCGCCGACATGGCGATGCACGCAGCCCCCGTCCTGCTTTTGGCCGCCAAGCTGATCCGCATGGCGGTCTTGCGCGCCTAAAGCGTCAGCCGATAGCGGATATGACCGTCATCCGGGGTGATGCTGTCATAAAGCCTGCGGGCGGTTTCGTTGGAGGCGTCGGTGTTCCAGTAAAGCCGCTGCCAACCCTCTGATTTTGCGAGAATCTTCAGATCCTCGATCAGCGCCCGACCCACTCCCAGCCCCCTTGCCTCAGGGCTGACAAACAGGTCTTCCAGATAGCAATCATCCCCCATCACCCAAGTGGATGGATGGTGTTGGTGGATTGCAAATCCCACCACCTTGCCGTCAACCTCGGCCAGCCGCGCCTTCAGCGGACTGGCCGGGTTCATCAGCCGGGCCCAGGTGTAGGCGTTGATTTCTGAAGCCAAATCAACGCTGTAATAGTCCAGAAATCCTTGCCAAAGCCCGTGCCAATCGGCCTCGTCTTGCGCCAGGCAATCCCGAATGATCATGTCAGCCGCGCCAAAATCCGCGCCCATGACCGGATGCCTTTGTGAAAGCTGGCCAGATCGTATTTCTCGTTGGGTGAGTGGATCTGGTCAT
>JBIHZO010000199.1:0-6428 GCA_044231405.1 Cypionkella sp.
CGGTCGTCAAGACCAAGCGGCTGATGACGGTAGACATGTCCTATTACACGCTTTGCCCGGGAGCCGAGGTCATCGCCCGCACCGCCGAGAACGTCGATGGCGCGCGCTACAAACGGATCGCCTTTCCTGACGCACCGCCAGCGGCCTCGCCCGAGATGTTCCTATGGATGCGTCCAGATGCCAATCACGTCTTTGAAGCCGCACGTCGGTTGATCGGCTGATGCCGGTTGATCGGCCGGGGAAGATACGGCCCGCAAATGTTGTGGGCCGGTCCGTCGAAAGGGAGGACGGGATGGATCAGTTGGTCACCAAGAGCACCGGGGCCGCGGCCACCCATGTCGGGGCGGAGGCTGCGCCACTGGAAGCGGCAAGCGGCACCTGCCCGGCCTGCGGCTCCAAGGTTGAGGCGGCGACAGTCATCACCGCCTTGTGGGAGGGCGATGCATTGTCCGTTGTCCGCAACGTTCCCGCACTTGTGTGCCGGGGGTGTCAAGAACGCTACTTCGCGGATGACACGGTGATGCGACTGGACTTGATGCGCGCGGGCAGATTCGCTTCGGAAACCGCAGTTGCGCAAATGACCGTACCCGTTTTTGCCTTTCCTGCCAGAGGCGGGGGGCAAGCATGACGCTGGGCCATCCGGCATGCAGGCCCGCCGCAGCCCGGTCGCTGGGGGCAGCGCTTCTGGCGTTTGGCGTGTCCGCGACAATGCTGCTGGCCCAGACCGGCTTCGAGTTCATGCCAGATGGCGGACGCAATCTGGCAGTGCAGGTCTTTTCCGCCGAACCCGCGGCCTTGGCCGAGGTGATGGCCCGGAAACTGGACGCCAAAGAATGGCTTGCAGTGATCCAGGGGCAGAATGCCGAACTGACCGAAGCTGAGGGACAAACCCTGGCAGATTATCTCGCGCTGAACCTTCCGCTGGCCGAGCCAGTGTCATTTGCAGATCTGTTACCCGAAACTCTTCCCGAGGCTTTGCCCCGCGATGGCAAGGATCTGGCAATCCGCAACTGTCAGGGGTGCCACGGTTTCTACACCGGCTATCTGGGCCATGACCGCGACGTGAACGGTTGGCTGGTCATGTTCAATTCACCCTTCCACCTCGAAATCCGGATGACCCCGGTCGAACGGCGGACGTTTGCCCATTATTCGGCAGTCAATCTGCCGATGCCGATAGAGGACGTGCCGGTGGACCTGCGACACTGACTGGCGGCACATGACGAAAGGAACTCTCGCGATGTCGAAACTCAGAACCTCCCGCGCTGCCATGGCTCCGACCATTCTGCTGGGTGTGCTTGTGGCTTTGACACCCGTGGCTGGCTTGGCCGAGGAAGACCCGATTTTCGGCTTCGTTCCTCCGGGCGGGCGCACCTTGCTAAGCAGGCTTCTGGAGGCGGGGGTGACAGATCAGGATGTCGCCGCGATGTTGGCCGCAAAGCGCGATGCTGCGGCATGGCTTGACTGGCTTCAGGGCAGCGGCGCGGCCACTGCCGATCTTGCGGCGTTGGATGACTGGGAAGTGCAAACGCTGGCCGCCTACCTGAGCAACGTCGCCCCAGTGTCGGCCGAGGGGTTGGCGGGCGATGCCCTGCGCGGCGCGATGCCGCCCGACGGGCGCGACCATGTCATGCGGCACTGCCAGTCTTGCCATATCATAACGGTCACGGTCACACAGGACCGCTCGCGTGATGCATGGTTGCGAACGCTCGGTTCGACCAGTCACGTCGAGATCGCCCTGACCCCTGCTGAACACAGCGAGATCGCTGACTATCTGGTCCTGAATGCCGGCATCCCGATTGACCGCATCCCCCCCGAGTTGCGGGCCGGAGGCGCATCCTACTGACACCAGCAAGGCCAAGGCACCATGGGCTTTACATCCTTTGCCTTCTTTCTGTTCGTGCCTGTCGTTCTGGTCGGGTTCCGCTTTCTGCCGGGCAGGCTTCGCCCGTCTTGGCTTTTGACGGCCTCGGCCGTCTTTTACGCCAGTTACGGGGTTGAAAGCTTTCTCCACCTCGTCCTTGTGGTGCTGCTTGCGCATGGCGCGGCTGTCAGGCTTGAAGCCGCCGCCACGCAGCAGCGGCGCAAGGCGGTGCTGTATCTGGGGGTTGGCACGCTGATTGCCGCACTGGGATTCAGCAAGTTCGGCGATTTCGCACTGGCCGAGGTTGCGCGACTGACCGGCACATCACCGCTGCAGACCGGGTTGACGCCGCCGCCGGGCTTTTCCTTCTATATCTTCATGGCCGTTGCCTATGTGGTCGATGTCTGGCGCGGGCTGGTGCATCCGGCGGCCCTGACCCAGACCGCCCTGCAACTGAGCTGGTTTCCCAAACTGCTCGCTGGACCGATCGAGCGCGCGGGGGCGATCCTGCCGCAGCTTGGCGATAACATGCGGGCAAAGCCGGTGCAGACCATGCTGGGCTTGCAACTGATCCTGTGGGGCCTGGTCAAGAAGGTCGTCATTGCCGAGAATCTGGCCCCCGTTGTCGATCAGGCCTTTGCCATTCCGGCCTACGCGCCCCCGCTGGAGTTGCTGATCAGCCTCTACTTCTTTGCCTTCCAGCTTTACTGCGACTTTTCCGGCTATACCGACATGGCCATCGGCTTGTCGCTGCTGTTCGGCGTTGCCCTGCACGAGAACTTTCGCCGCCCCTTCCTGTCGCTGACAGTGACCGAGTTCTGGTCGCGGCGCTGGCATATCTCGCTGGGCAACTGGTTTCGCGACTATCTGTTTTTTCCGCTGACCGGTTCTGCCGGATCAAGTGCCCTGCGCCAGCATCTGGCTCTGCTTGCGGTCTTTGCCGCCAGCGGGCTTTGGCATGCCGGTCAGGGCTACGGGATCGGCTGGGCCTTTCTGGTCTGGGGACTGTTGAACGGCGCTTATGTCTCAGTCGAAAAACTGCTGCAACCTGCGGGGCGCCGGTTCGCAAAACGCTATCCGCAGGCCGCTGGCAGCGCGGGCCTGACCGTTCTGCGCGTCATGGTGACCTTTCATCTGATCCTGATCACCTGGACCTTTTTCCGCGCCGCAACGACAGCCGACGCGCTGACGATCCTGCGTCGGATCGTGCTCGCGCTGCCCGAGATGGTCACATTGATCAGTCGCTTTCCGTTTACGACCGAGCATTTCCTTGGGGGCACGTTGATTGCAGGCCTTCTTGTGGTTGAGGTGCTCTCGGAACGTACGCCCTTTGGCGAAAGGCTGCTCAACTGGCCGACGGCTCTGCGTTGGGCGGTTTGGTACGGCGGTCTCGCGGCTTTGCTGCTCTTGGGGCGGTGGGGCGATGTCGGCTTCATCTATCAGGGGTTTTGATGGCACGCCGGACCTCAGTCATGCCCGACACACCCAGCCCGCGCCCGGCGCGGATTGCCGCATTCATGGCGGTGGCGCTGACGCTTTATGCGCTGCTGTTCGCAGGAGCCGAGCTTTTGTTGCGTCGGATGGCGGAACATAACCCGGTCCACCGCATCATGACCGCAGAATCCGAAGGGCAGGACTGGATCATCCTTGGTGCATCACACGCCATGCCGCTGGCTTTCGACGGCTTCGGCGACGAGATCACACGGGCCACCGGCCAGCGGGTGCTCAATCTTGCCGTTCCGGGAACCGGGCCGCTTTACCACCGCTTTGTGGCCGAGCGCTTCTTTGCCACGCATCGCGCCAAGGGCGTGTTGCTGGTGCTGGACAGTTTCGCCTTCTACGACGCGCAATGGAACGAAGATCGCTTTGCGGACAGCGATCTGTTGTCGCGCACCCCGTTGGACGGGCCAACGCTGTGGCTGTACGCGCGCTATCTGCGCCTTGGCCTCAATCCACGCGCGTTGCTGGACTACGCCACAGGCTTTTCCAAAATCAACAATCGGGAACGTTTTTCCCCTGACCGCTGGGAGGCCGAGGACAATTTCGACCATGCGCCCCGCCCATCCTTGCATGCAGATCAGGAGCGGATTGCCTATCTTTTTCCGCACCCGCCCGATCCTGCCGCCCTGCTACGCTATCTGGACCATCTGACCCAATTGATCCGGCTTGTACGCGCCAATGGGGCAGAGGTCGTGGTGATCAAGCCACCGGTCCCAGCCAGATTTGCCGCGTTGCTGCCGCAAGAGGTGGATTTCGAGACGGCACTGGCATTGCGTCTGACGGCCGAGGGGGTTCGCTTTCACGACTTTGCCGGAGCACTGCCCGAACCGCAGTTCTACTTCGACCCCGATCACCTGAACCGGCGCGGCGCCGAGCAATTCCTGCACGATCATCTTGCAGCAATCCTTGGCACCCTGCCCGGTGCTGAAGCGGCGGGTGATTGACGGGCGTCAATGCGCCCAGCGCCGGATGGCGGAATCCTGAACCATGATGTTCCGTTTCTTGATCCACTTTACCGTCACGGTCGGCCTTTTGGCTGCGGTGCTTGGCGTGCTGGCAGACGACGCCGGTGCCGAGGGCAAAGGAGTGCATTCGGACCTGTCCTTGCTGGAGGTTCACAAGTTGGCGGGCGTCGCCTGCAGCGCCTGCCACAAGGAAACTGCGCCCGAGCCCAAGCCAAGATTTGCCATTTGTGTCGCGTGCCATGGCGCGATGTTCGGCACGGACAGCCCGCTTCGGATGAAAGGCCCGGACCCGCACCGCTCGCCACATCTGGGGCTGGACGAGACCCCCGACTGTACCAGTTGCCACAAGGTCCACCAACCGTCCGAAGTCACCTGCACGATGTGCCACCGTGGCTTCCGCTTCAACATCCGCTGAATAGGAGAAACCGATATGGCCAAGAGCCCTGACACCAGCAAAAGTTCTCAGCTCAGCCGCCGCAACCTTCTGGTCGGCATGGGGGCGGGAACCAGCGCCCTGACCCTTGCGACGGTTTCAGGGGTTACGCTTTCCAGAGCCGAAGCCGCGATCCTGCCGGAGCCAGAGCAGGCACTCGATTTCGACGTGGTCGTCATCGGATCAGGGATGGCAGGCTGCGCCGCAGCGCTTGAGGCCGCCGGGGCCGGGGCGCGGATTGCGATGCTGGAGAAAGCCGATGCCCGTTGGATGGGCGGGAATTCGTTCCTTGCAGGTGGTGGCTTCTCTTTGCCGCTCGAACCGACCGCAGCCGCGCGCGATGCCTATGTGGAAGACTATGCCAACTACTGTCTGGGTCGTGGCAATGAGGTGATCTTTCGCCTGATGGCCGAACATGTCGAAACCGATCTGGACTGGCTGCGCGGCCATGGCATCACATTCGGGGATCCCACTCCTTGGCCCCCCTCGCGTGTGAAGATGGCAATCGTGGCCCCCGGTTTCTTTGCCGGGATGCCGAATTTCTTCCGCCGGATGGGTGATCGCCTGCCCGAAATGGGCTGCACGGTCGTCTTTGACACCAAGGCCCGTCAGCTTTTGATGGATACGCGCGGTGCTGTCGTAGGCGTGCGGGCGCTAGCGCCGGAGGGGGTGATCGACTACCGCGCCCGCTCGGTCGTCATTGCCACCGGAGGGTATGCGGGCAACTCCCAGATCCTGGAGGCCTATTCCGACCCCAACGCCGGTGCGATGATGGTGCGCGGCATCAAATGGGCCACAGGCGACGGGCATGGTCTGGCCCAGCAAGCCGGTGCGGGTCTCAAGGGGATGGGAGGGCTGATGGCGCTGCACATCGCGGCGGTTGACCGGGTTGAGACGGCGGCGGGCCAGCCTGCGTCGGTCGTGCCTCATGCGGTCAGCATCAACAACAACGGCGAGCGCTTCGTGGACGAATCCCGCGGCTATGTGATGCATGGCAAGGCGGTGCTGGAACAACCGGGCCAAATGACCACGCTGGTTTTCGACCAGACCATACGGAACAGCGTGGGCGAAAGCGTCATCGCCACCTTCAACCGCCTTGGATTGACGGTGCATCAAGCCGACACTCTGGCTGGACTTGCGGCCAAGACCGGGCTGCCCGCCGACCGGATGCAGGCCACCATCGCGGCGTTCAATGCGGCGGTTACCGATCAGGGGGCCCCCACTGCCGTACCCCCAAAGGCGCAGCTTGCCAACCGCATCGAAACCCCGCCGTTCTATGCCTTCTCGCCCTTGGTTCCGGGTATCACACTGACCTTCGGAGGTATCATGATCGACGAAGCCACTCGGGCATTGGAGCCAGACGGGCGGGTGATCCCCGGCCTCTATGCCGCAGGAGAGTGCGGCGGTGCAGCCTTCTTCCATGATTACATCGGTGGGGGTGCCTTGACCAACGCGCTGGTCATGGGGCGCATCGCAGGCAAGGGCGCGGCAGGCTGAACTTCAAGGCGTCCTTGACAGAGAGCGAAAGGGTTTCCAGTGCCGGAACGGATCATCCGCAAACCCCGAGGGGACGCCACACCTGCCCTGCCGACAGGCTGGGAGGCGGCTCGGGCGCGGCTGGAAGGGCTTCCCGGCAGCAGGCTGAACATCGCGCACGAGGCGGTGGACC
>JBIHZO010000200.1:0-6419 GCA_044231405.1 Cypionkella sp.
CGGGGCGCCCTGTGGCCATGGTAGCAAAAGCCCAGTCCAGCACTGCACCCACTTCCGCAGGATCATCGATTTGCCGCGTCGGGCAAAGCGGTCGCACCATCGCCGCCTGATCGGGCAATTCATGCAACATGCCCAAACCGAGCCCCAGACTGTCGCGCCGGTTCACACCCGATATCACCAGCACCGGCACCGAATCCGCCTTCGCCTGCGCCATCGCCGTCAACGCGTTCAACAGCCCCGGCCCGGTGATCACCAGGGCCACCCCCGGTTTGCCCGACACCCGCGCATAACCGTCGGCCATAAAGGCACAGCCTTGCTCGTGCCGCGCCGTGACATGGCGCACCGGACTGCCCGACAGCCCCCGGTACAACTCGACCGTGTGCACCCCGGGTATGCCGAACACCACTTCGACTCCCCGTGCGGCCAAGCCCTCAATCAGACGCATACCGACTGTGATCATGCCGCACGTCCCAACTGCCGTGCCGCAAAGGCCGCGATGCGGTCGCAGGCCGTGGCAATCACCGCATCATCCTGCGTCAGACTGATGCGCAGCCATCCGGCCAGCGCCGAACCGAAACTTTCGCCCGGCATCACCGCCAGCCGTTCCTCGGCCAGCAACCCGCGTGCAAACTGATCCCCCGACAAGCCCGACGCGCCAATATCAATCACCGTGAACATCCCGGCCTCGGGCAGATGCACCCGTATCCCCTGCACCCCATGCAGCCGCGCATGGACCATTGCCGCCCGCCGCGCGAACCGTTCGGCCATCCCCCGCGCCACTGTTGACGGACGCGACACTGCAAGCGCCGTCATATCGGCAATGAAGGGCTGGTTGCCAAACAGCATGGTCTCCGCCACCGGCAGCAACCGCGCCGAGAGTTCCGCCGACCCCACGCACCACCCCGACCGGAACCCCGGCGCCGCATGCGATTTGGAAATGGAGGCAGTGACCACCACCCGTTCCGCCAGATCGGCCAGATCAAAGGGCGACACGAACTGCGTGCCCGCAAAGATCATCTCTTCATAGACTTCATCACAGATGATCCACAGATCATGCGCCTTGGCCACTGCGCCCAAAGCCAGCACATCGGCCATGTGCAACACCGCCCCGGTTGGATTGTGCGGGCTGTTCAGGAACAGCACCCGGCTTTGCGGCGTGATCTGCGCCTCGACATCCGCCGCCTGCATCCGAAAGCCATGCTCGGGGCGCAGGGGCACCGGCACCATCCGCGCGCCCGTGGCCGAAATCACGCCTTCATAGGTGGCGTACATCGGATCGCCCACCAAGACCTGATCTCCGGGACCGGCCAGCGCCATCATCACTGCGTAAAGGGCGGTCTGCGTGCCGGGCAGCGCAATGATCTGATCGGGCGCAATCGCCCGACCCGTGCGGCGGGAATAGCGCGCGGCCAAAGCCTCCAGAAGATTGGCCTCGCCGCGCCCGCTGCTGTAGCCCAGCCGCCCGGCAGTCATCGCGCGCTGCGCCTCTGCCACCAGTTCGGGCGGGGTGGCCACGTCCGGCTCGCCGATGGTCAGCTGAATAAGGTCATGCCCTGCCGCCACCATCTCTTTGGCTTTGGTGTGAATTTCCCATTTGGCACCGCCCAGATCGGCAAGTCGGGCGGTGATGTCGGCGTATTTCATGGGTCTGTCCGTGATGTTGGGTCAAGGCTGGGAAAGTCGATCTGCAGGATCAGTCCGACAGAGGCAAGTGCGATGCTGGCAATCTCGTCCGCGCCGAAGGCTTCGGGCAGGATGGAGCCTTCCAGCCAAAGCCCGTCGATCACTGCGTTGCAGGCAATGGCCTCGCGGCGCAACTGGTCGGGTGTCGCGGTGCGGGGCAGGGCCGCGATCAGGCTTTGCAGCCGGTCGCGAAAGCCCAGATAGGTGGCGCTGTGCACCTCGCGCATCGCAGGGTCGCGTCGCACATCATGCAAGAACCCGGCCCAAAGCCCCACCGCCACCGGGTCCACCACCGGCGGGCTGACCGACGCCACCACAAATGCCGCAAGCCGCGCCGCCGGGTCCGCGGGCGCTTCGGCCAGAACGCCAAAGCTGTCGGCAATCATCTGTTCCATCAACCGCTGATAGGCGGCACGGGTCAGGTCTTCCTTGGTCTGGAAATAGTGCCGGATCAGGCCCGGCGTGACCCCCGCACGGTCGGCAATGGCCCGCACCGTCGCCGCCTGCGCGCCGCCTTCGGCCACAAGCTGCAAGGCCGCCGCGATCAGATCATCGCGCCTGCGTTCCTCGCTTTCACGCCGATAAGGCCTGCGGTCAGTCATGTGAAGGGCCTGTTATACGGTTGTCTAATTCACCGCAGATTAGGCCAAAGATCAAAGCGGACGCAAGGCCAGCGGTTGGGGTTTGCGCAACTCTGGAAAAAGCCGGCGCGTCGCCCTTTCATGACAAGCTCAGTACCGGTGCCAGCGTCTCAAAGTGTCATTCGGGCCGCATTACATCCTTGTGAATGATCACATCGGCCTGCGGATAGGCCGCCAGAATCGCCCGCCGCAGGCTTGCGCCAATTGCATGGGCGTCGCGCAGGCTTTGGTTGCCGTCCAACTCGATATGCAGGTTGACGAAGACCCGGCTGCCCGCGGTGCGGGTCTTCAGATCGTGATACCCGTGCACGCCCGGCCAGTCTTTCGCGATCGTGGCGATCCCGTCCACGATCGCCGCATCGGCCGTGCGGTCCATCAGCGCGTCCCAGGCCCCCTTGCCGATCCGCACCGCGCCAATCGCCAGCATCCCGGCCGCAGCCAAGGCCACAACAGAATCTATCGCCCCCAAACCAAACTGGGCAGAGGCCCACAACGACAGGATCGCACCGATATTGGGCAACAGATCGCCCAGATAATGCAGCCGGTCCGCCGCCACCACCCGACTTCCGGTGCGTTTGGCAACACGGCCCTGCCACCACACCAACACCAGCGTCAGCAGGACAGACACCGCCATCACCGCCATGCCCGGCCCCTCGGAGGTCAGCCGTCCGTCGCTCGGCCCAAGCAAACGCAGCGTCGCTGCCCCCGCAATCACCAAAGCCGAGATCAGCACAAAGAACGCCTGACCCAGCGCCGCCAGATCCTCGGCGCTGGTGTGGCCAAAGGCATGGTCTTCATCCGCAGGCTTGGCCGCATAGATCAGCGCGGCCATCGCCATCACCGACACCATCAGGTCCATCGCAGAATCGGCCAGCGACGCCGCCACCGACAAGGCCCCGGTTTCCCCCAGCGCCCACAATTTCAGCACCACCAACAGCACCGCCATCGCAACCGATGCAGCCCCCGCCGACAGGTTCAGCTTGATGGAATCAGATGCTGCCATGGTGCCCTCATATCCAAAGCAGCGCCCTAACAGCCAAGGCGCGCAGGAAGCAAGTCTTATGCTATTCCAAAACCTCGCCCGGCTCGACACCCCACAGCGCCGACTTCGGGGCCCAGCCCTTTTCGCCGTTGGTGCTGACCCGGCACCAATCAACCGAACACTCCAAAAGCCGCCCGATCACGCCCATTTCGGCCTGAAACGTCACGTCTGCTGCCATATCTGGCTTGGCGCGGAATTCCGCCATGTCCTGCGCAATCAGCACCGACCGCACGCCCGACAGCAAAGAATAATGCACCCAGCCGCCCAAACCCTCGGCATCCTCGACCTTGCGCCAGTTTTCATGCTCGGCCGTCACCCGCAACGGCATGCCACTGGTGACGAACACCCAGTCAATGCGATGCGTCAAACCCGGCCCGCGCCGCGCATTCCCCTCGCCGCCCTTCAGCGTGACATACCGCGGGATCGGCAGGTTGGTCACAGCGCCCTTGTTCGGATCGCGGGGTTTGTCCTTTTCCGACGCTATCGGAGCCACATCCGGCATGGTTTCCTGCGCGATCGCCCGCAGGCCTCCGCCCAAGGTCAGTGCCATCATCACCCCGGCCCAAGCCAGACGCCGCAGCTTACTCATCACACCCGCTCCATCCTCGCGCCCGCGACGTTTGACCGCCCATAGGCATTTTGCGTGCTTCCGGGGCTTGTGCACCGCCCCGCTTGGCGTCACCTTGCCATTCAAACCGCTGATTTGGAAGTGCAGGGAGGCATCTATGCCAGCAGGACGCCTGAGTGTTGTCGTAACGCGACGCTTGCCCGAACCCGTCGAGACCCGGATGAAGGAACTCTTCGACGTGGTGTTGCGCGATCCCGACACCCCGATGACGCGGGACGAGTTGGCCGAGGCGATGCGCACCTGTGATGTGCTGGTGCCCACCATCACCGATACCATCGACGCAGGCCTGATCGCGCAGGCAGGCGGTCAGCTGAAACTGATCGCAAACTATGGCTCAGGTGTCGATCACATCGACGTGGCCACAGCGCGCAGCCGGGGCATCCTTGTGTCCAACACCCCCGGCACCGTCACCGAAGACACTGCCGACATGACGCTGGCGCTGATGCTGGCGGTCACCCGCCGTATCCCCGAAGGTCTGGCCGCGATGCAGGCCGGCAAGTGGGAAGGCTGGTCGCCGATGGCTTTCCTTGGCGGTCGTCTGGGCGGGCGGCGTCTGGGCATCCTTGGCATGGGCCGTATTGGTCAAGCTGTGGCGCGGCGGGCGCGTGCGTTCGGCTGTCAGGTCCATTACCACAACCGCAAACGCGTGCGCCCCGAGGTCGAGGCGGAACTGGAAGCGACCTATTGGGAAAGCCTGGATCAGATGATTGCCCGCATGGACATCATCAGTGTCAACTGCCCGCACACGCCCTCCACGTTCCACCTGCTGAATGCCCGCCGCCTGAAACTGCTGAAACCCTCTGCCGTCATCATCAACACGTCACGCGGTGAAGTGATCGACGAAAACGCTCTGACACGTGGCCTGCGGGACCGTGAAATCGCGGGCGCGGGTCTGGACGTCTATGAACGCGGCACCCAGATCAACCCCACCCTGCGCGATCTGCCCAATGTCGTGTTGCTGCCGCATATGGGGTCGGCCACGGTCGAAGGCCGCATCGAGATGGGCGAAAAGGTGATCATCAACATCAAGACCTTTGCCGACGGCCACCGCCCACCGGATCAGGTCGTGCCGGGGATGCTGTAACCCCCTTATTGCTGCCGCATTTTCTCCCCATGGATGTCTCATGCCTCGGCCATCCCAACCGGAACAGTGTTGCAGGTGGGGCCGTCATGTCGAAAATTCTGCCAGTCGTCTTTGTTCTGATCCTTGGCATGGTTGGCGTCGGGATGGATTTCTACCTGTTCAACCAAAACCGTGAAGGCCCGTCGATTGGCTTGGCAGGCTACGTCAAAGCGCGGGTCAGTGGTGCCGTTGCAGCGGCGGAAACGGCATCTGGCACGGAACTTGACGCAGCCGAACCCTTGGCTGACGCGGCAACAGCAACTGCTGAAGCCAGCGGTAAACCGGTCAAGGAAACCCCAGCGGTTGTCTCTTTGGCCAAAGGCGGCACCGCCCCGTCGGCAACATCCGGCGGCTGCGTGCGCCGTGCGGGCAAGTTGGACTGTCCGAAAAAATGACGCAGTGCGGCAGTGCAGTGGTCACGCCACCCCGCCGCCAAAGCGTCACCTGATCACATTTGCCGGATAAGAACGGCCGGATTTCGACCATCGACTGACCGGGCATTGTCGCCATGAACGCCACCTGAACCGCCGAGGACAGGCCTGGACGGGCCGCAGACATATCCGCCGGCGACGGCAAGGATGACGGCGATTGCGCCGAAGGGCCGCGCCACGCCGGGCGGACCGGTGATCACGTCTTCCGGCTCTGCTATGGCCAAACGGCGGGCAGGGCAAAGGACAACAGTCTGGCCATCATGCTCTGCCTCCGGGTTTGGCTGTGCCATTGATTTGCATGTCTGTGGCTTTGGCAGTGGTCAAACCGTCGCTCCGGTTTTCACGCCCAAGGCCTGATCTGGCCCCTTCAAATCGATGTGCGCGGACCCGCCCGCGCGACTTTGCCTTTGGTTTGGATGACCGCTGTCCAAAACCGCGAGCGGCCTTGGCCCAACACAACCGCAACGGGGCAATGTGTCCAAAATCTTTGGATTGTTTCCCGCATCTCCCCAAATGCGCCCCGCAAACGCCCAACTTTGCCCCGAAAACTGTTCTCAGTTCTGCAACAGTGAGGTGTGTCATGTCCAAATTGGTTCCGGTTTTCTATTCGATGATGGTGGGTTGGGGGCTCCTGACTCTTGATTATCACAACCACACCCTCCGCAACCCGTCCTCGCCGGTGGCTGATTATCTGTTCGGCCTATCCAGCCGCATCGGTGCTCCGCTGGGCATGGTCGGTGGCCGGGTTGATCTGGCACAACTTCTGCCGCCCGCACCCTCAGGCTGGACCCGCCACGCTTATACCCCCGCCGACGGGCAGGCGATCACCGGTATCGCCTACGATCCGGCTGCCCCGGTCCAAGACACCGCC
>JBIHZO010000201.1:0-6412 GCA_044231405.1 Cypionkella sp.
CGCTCGTGACCGAAACCCGCGGGAAACTGGCGGGGCAGCGTGTCGTGCGCGGCCGAGAGCCGGAATGCGAGGCGCTGCTGGCCGCGCCCGGCGGGCAAGCGCAAACCAAGGCCTGAGCGCGTGCCGCTCTGGGATGGGCAGCCGGACAGTCTGCCCTGTTGACGGTCATCAATGATGGCCAGACTTGATTGGAGCAGCCTCATTGCCTGAGGTCTGCTCCAAGGCATAGGGCGCTCGGCGGCGTACAACTGAACGACCGGCGTCTTTCCGGCGGCGGTCCGTCGGACCGACACCGGGTCAGAAATGGGTGGTTCGCCAATATTGAAGCAAGGAAAGGACACCAGATGGAAATCGCCAAGATCATGCATGCACCCGCTGAATGGGTCGAAGCAAATACGCCGGTCGCCGAGGTGGCGCGCCGGATGAAAGTCGGCGACATCGGTGCCTTACCGGTCGGCCGCGACGACCGCCTGATCGGCATGGTCACCGACCGCGATCTGGCGTTGCGGGTGCTGGGCGAAGGGCGCGACCCGGTGAAGACCACGGCCGAAGACGCGATGAGTCCGGGCGTCGTCTGGTGTTTGACCACCCAGACCGTCGAGGATGCGATGCACATGATGGAGCAAAAGAAGATCCGCCGTCTGCCGGTGATCGACGAAAAGAAGCGGCTGGTCGGTATGCTGAGCCTTGGCGACATCGCCGATGCGATGCCGCGGCAGTTGCTGGGCGAAGTCGTGAACGCCGTCGCCGATCACCACGCCTGAAACCCGGAGCCGGTCATGCAGCGCGAACCCGTTATTACTTGGCGCAACGTCCAGCGGTCAGAACCCGTCGAGGCGATTATCCGCAAGCGGATCGAATCTATCCAAAGGTTCTGCCCCAATGCGGTGGGTCTGCGCATCACACTGGATGCCCCGCAAAAAAACCGGCATGCCGCGCGCGGCTTTGACGTGCGGCTGCATCTGGAGGTGCCGGGCCCGGATCTGGACGTTGCCCGCACCGTGCGCCACGGCCACGCAGCGGACGATATCGTCCGGGCGGTGAACGCAACCTTCACCGCGCTGGAAAAGCGGATCAAGGAAACCCGCAGGATCACGGCCGGGCAAGAGGTGAAGCATCACCCCGTCATCCTGCATGGCGAGATCGTCGAAATTGAACCGGAGCTGGGATATGGTTTTGTGCGCGCCGACAACGGGCAAGAGGTCTTTTTCCAGAGGGACGGCCTTGTGACGGGCACTTGGGAGGATCTTTCCCTAGGTGCCCGGCTGCGGTTTCGCGAACGGGCGGGGGAAAAGGGGCTGTTCGCCGTGGACGTGGCACCCGCCCCGTAACGGGCGGGTGCCAGAGCGGTCAGCCAATCGACAGTCGGTCGCGCACTTCGCGGATGCCGGGCGCCGCCCAGACCGCCTGTTCGGCCACGCGGCGTTCGATCAGGCTGTGGACGCGCCATTTGGCATTACAGCAGCGCGTATTGGAAGCTCGGGACCGGAGACCAAGCCAGAAGCAGACCCAACGCCAAGATGCGCAGCCTGATGGCCTTCAGTGATCGCAACGCCGCAAGGCACCCAGACAGCCAAACCGCCGAAGTCCAAATTCGCGTCACCCTCATCAGCCGCTTTAACGCACCCGGCGCCACCGAGACCGTGCACATGGCCTCAAATCAATGGAAAAAGGGAAAGCCACGCCCCAAGCCCGAGTTTCGCAAACGTCAGTTATCAGACGAAATTTACCAGATGAACGCCTCATCGCCAATGTGCGACAGTGCCATGCTGATCAGGCTCTCCGTTGAATATTGTTGAATAATTCTCGTCTTGCTCGCTGTGCACGCTTGTGAAATACGCGCTGCTGCCAAGCCTGCAACCCTTTACCGCCACAATTATTGCTACGAGTAAACTCGGTGGGGGCTGGCACTTCGGTTCCTTCATCCCAGAAACTCGGCAAGCCAGCCGAACTAGGGAAGCAAATACCAAAGGAAGGAAGAGCTCTGCGTGATCTATGGGCGGATTTCGGATAGCGGTTTTACTTGCGAAATACAGCGGGGCAGATGAACAAACACAATCATCAAAAATGCTGTTGACGGTGTAGTCGATTGTTGTGCAGCCAACATTTGACGGCCCGATTGCCGAATACGACTTCAGCTGGATGCGGGCAGAGCTCGGGCTGGAAAGGGACCAGATGTAACTTGGGGCCGGGTCTTCTCCGATCATCATCGGCCCGAAGCTGCCGTTCGAAGTCGCGGGATGCCGCAGTACGATGTGGCCAAAGCGGCCGTTATCGCTCACCGCAGCGAAGAGCGACGTTTGGGGCGCCGGTAAAGAATACGGTAAGGACGGCCATGCGCGCCGTTCAACGATAACCGGCAGCTTGAAGCTCAAAAAGTTCGGCGTAGCGGCTGGATTGCGCCAGCAGTTCCTCATGGGTTCCAGACGCTTCGACACGGCCCTCGGCCAGCACCAGGATCCGGTCAGCCATTCGCACAGAACTGAAACGGTGTGAGATCAGCACAGCTGTTTTGCCGGCGCTTAGTTCCTTGAAACGCTGGAATACCTCGAACTCGGATCGAGCGTCGAGGGCGGCGGTCGGCTCATCCAGGATCAGAACCTCCGCACCACGCATGTACGCGCGGGCGATGGCCAGCTTTTGCCATTCACCGCCCGAAAGCTCCACCCCGTTGCGAAAGCGTTTGCCGATCATCTGGTCATACTGGTTTGGCAGGCGCTCAATCACCTGATCGGCAAGACTGCGCTTTGCCGCCTCGACAATGCGAGGGCGGTTGTCGCGTTCTTCAATCCGGCCCACTGCGATATTGTCGGCAGCAGTCAGGTTATACCGCACGAAGTCCTGAAAGATCACCCCCATGGCGCCTCGCAATTCATCAAGATCGTAGCGGCGTAGATCGTGGCCATCCAAAGTGATGCGACCCTCATCCGGATCATAAAGCCGGGCAAGCAGCTTGACCAAGGTTGTTTTGCCAGCGCCGTTTTCACCGACGAGCGCCAAGGTTTCTCCAGCATTCAGGGTAAGGTTCAACCCGCGTACCGCCCACCGTTCTGCCCCAGGGTAGCGGAAGCCAACATTCTCAAACACAAAACCCTGGCGGACCGGTACGGGAAACGGCAGAGCGTCCGGGGGGGACAGGATTTCAGGCTGCGCTTCGAAAAAGCTGAACAGATCGTCTAGGTATAGCGCCTGCGCCGCCGTTGACGAAAACGAGGTCAGCAAACCTTCCAGTAACCCGCGCAGCCGCAAGAAAGATCCTGACAGAAAGGTCAGATCGCCCAGCGAAAGCTGCCCCGCCAGAGTGCCCGCGATGATCCATGCATAGGCCGCGTAGTAACCAAGCGTGCCAAGCGCCGTCAGCACACCACCCCACAGCGCCCGTTTTTGCGCGATCTTGCGGCTGGCGGAATAGAAGCTTTCCGACAACTCGCGGTAGCGGTCGGTCAGAAAACGGTTTAGCCCGAAGATCTTGACCTCTTTGGCAGACTCAACGCTGGCAGCCGTCTGGCGCACATAGTCCAACTCGCGGCGTTCGGGCGTGCGACCAAAATCAAGCGAATAGGTCTGGGCGTTGAAATGCGCCTCACCGATGAAGGCTGGGATCAGCGCCAAAGCCAGGAGCAAGATCAGCCAAGGATTGAAGATCACCAAACCCGCCGCGAAGGTTGCAACTGTGATAAGGTTCTGCATTTGGGTGAACAGCAGGCCCATCAATGTCATGCGACCACTGGCTTGGCGGCGCGCGCGCTCCAACTTGTCCTGAAACTCCGCATCCTCAAAATCTTCCAGATCAAGGGTTGCGGCATGTTCCATCAGCTGGATTGACGACGACATCGTAAGCCTGTCGGACAGCAAGCTATCCACCAACCCCACCACTCGGCCCAGCACGTCGGACAAGATCGCAAGGGCAAATTCAGCCAGCACATAGCTGATCAGCAATCCAAGCACATCGCTCGTCCACCACCCCCACAGATCTGCGGGGCGGTTAGGCAGGGCCGACAGCCGCACCACCTCATCAACAATCAGTTTTCCGATCCACAGAGATGACACTGGAAGTACGGCCCGGACCAGGCGCAAGGCCATGGACGTCACCATCAGTGGTGGGCTGGCTTTCCACACAAGCGTCAGGAATGGCCAGATATTACGCAGCGCAGAAAACCGCGCCCGGAACGAAGGTTTTGGGGGAGCAGGTGGCAGATGGGTGGTATTCACGAGGTTTGGGCCACATTTCTCATGTCCGGCACATTGGCAGAAGGAACGCGAACGGCCAAGCGCCAACTGGCAAATCAGGACAACTGCACCACCCGGTTAGACTACTCCTGCAGATGCGATCTCCGGCCCGTTGCCTAGAAAGGACGCTCTCGGCCCCAAGCCGCCGGTCGATGGAAGGGCACCGCAGCTTTGTATCTCCCCCAAGCAGGCCTTCCATGCTTCTTGCAGCGAGCCTGAGCGGTTGCAGTCTTTTTGCGATAGCAGCGGGCTTTCGCTGCAGTTTCGGCGTGAGGATGACCGCACGGCGGTTGTACGCAGCAATCCGGGCTTTAGGCTGTAACGCGTTCCGCAGCGGACGCACCCTTTTCGTCGGATGTGTTCAGCTTACATGTGAGTGAAAGGAAACCAGATGCTTTTGAGCCTGCGTGACGTAACCAAAACCTACCCCGGGGCGGAAGCGCCGGTGCTTCATCGAATCTCGCTGGATTTGCAGGCGCGAGAGATGTTGGCCCTGACCGGAGAGTCCGGGTCGGGCAAAAGCACTCTTTTGCATTTGGCAGGTGGCCTTGACACCGCTGATACCGGGATCGTCGCGATTGATGGCACGGACCTGACGCCGTTGGATGATCCGGGGCGGGCGGCCCTGCGGCGGGGCACGGTTGGTGTCATTTTTCAACAATTCAACCTGATCCCTTCGCTGACGGTTGCGGCCAATATTGCGTTTCAGGCGCGGCTTGCAGGGCGGCATGACCCGGACCTTGCGCAACGGTTGGCCGTGCGGCTGGGTCTGACCGACCATCTGGCGAAGTATCCCGAACAGCTGTCCGGCGGGCAACTGCAGCGCGTGGCAATTGCCCGCACGCTTGCCCCGCAACCAAAGCTGGTGCTGGCCGATGAGCCGACGGGCAATCTGGATGAGGCAACGGCAGACGCGGTCTTTGCCCTGATGTGTGAGTTGGTTGCAGAAACCGGCGCAGGCCTGATCCTTGTCACCCATTCGGAACGTCTCGCCGCCCGTCTTGGCCGCCGTTTGCATCTGCGCGCCGGGCAGTTGACGTGACCAGAACCGTCCTTTCCAGCCTGCTGGGCCACTGGCGGCGCAACCCGTTGCACCTGATTACCCTTCTGGCCGGATTGGCCTTGGGGACGGCCCTTTGGTCGGGCGTGCAGGCAATAAATGCCGAGGCGCGGGCCAGCTATGATGCCGCGGCGGCCACCCTGGGCGAAGGCAGCTATGCCAATATCATTGCTCAGGACGGCGGGGCCATTCCGCAGCAGTCTTACATCGCGCTGCGGCGGGCGGGCTGGACTGTGTCGCCAGTGATCGAAGGAGACTTGGGACGCGTGCGGATCGTGGGGATTGACCCGCTGACCGCACCGGGCGGGATCGGTCCGGTGTCAGTGGAAGGCGGGGCCGATCTTGGGGCGTTTCTGTCAAGTGGGGGCCAGATTTTTGCGCGTGCAGACACCCTGGCTGATTTGCCCGAGACGGGTGCGGTGGGGATCATCGCCCCTGATGTCGCCCCCAACACGGCCATTATGGACATCGGACTGGCACAGCGCCTGCTGGGCCGGGCAGAGCAGGTCGACCGGCTGATCGTGTCGCCTGACCTGCCGATCAACCGCCGGCCTCTGGCCACCATCGCCCCCGGTCTGGTGGAAACCGCACCGCAAGACAGCAGCGATGTGGCGCGGTTGACGGACAGCTTTCATCTGAACCTGACCGCATTCGGCCTCCTCTCCTTCGTCGTTGGCCTGTTCATCGTGCACGGGGCCATCGGCCTTGCGTTCGAGCAGCGCCGCCCGATGGTGCGCACCTTGCGCGCCTTGGGCGTGCCGCTGCGGCGGTTGATCTTGTTGATGGCCGTGGAACTGGCATCACTTGGCTTGATCGCGGGGCTGGCAGGGGTGGCGCTTGGCTACGGCGTGGCGGCGGCGCTGTTGCCCGATGTGGCGGCCACCTTGCGTGGGCTTTATGGGGCTGAGGTTTCGGGCCAGCTGACCCTGCGGCCCGCGTGGTGGCTGTCGGGGCTGGCGATTGCGGTGGGGGGCACGGCTGTGGCCTCGGCCGGTGCGCTGTGGTCACTGGCGCGGATGCCGCTTTTAGCAAGCGCACAGCCCCGGGCTTGGGTCATGGCGCGGCAGGGGCGCGGGCTTGTCATGGTGTCGCTGGGGCTTCTGATGCTGGCAGGGGGGCTGG
>JBIHZO010000202.1:0-6368 GCA_044231405.1 Cypionkella sp.
TGCCCTATATCGCGGCCAAGGGTGTTGATGCGGACGTGTATTTTGACGCCATCCAGACCGCCATCGCAGCGCTGACACAGGCCGACCGCGACGCGCTGCTGTTGCGCGGTGTGGTGCGAATCGCTGTCGAGGCTTATCGCGCCGTGCCCAACCCACCGACACCTGACCAAATTGCGCGTGATATCTGATCAAATTGCCCATCCTGCGGGCGCAAAGTGTCAGAAATGTCGTTGCAAACCCGCAATTTCTGCGCCCTACTTGGCCACCCACTCAAAACCAAGGCTGCCCCGTGACCGAACCCATCAAAGACACACCAGTCATCGCCATCCATGACTTGCACAAAAGCTATGGCAGCCTTGAGGTGCTGAAGGGCGTCGATCTGGTGGCACCGCGCGGTCATGTGGTGTCGCTGATCGGGTCGTCTGGTTCGGGCAAATCCACCTTGCTGCGCTGTTGCAACCTGCTGGAAGACAGTCAGTCGGGCGAGGTTGTGTTTGAGGGTGAGGCCGTGCGCTGGAAGGGTCAGGGCCTTGGCCGCCACCCTTCGGACCGCGCCCAGGTCACCCGCATGCGCACCAATCTTTCCATGGTGTTTCAACAGTTTAATCTGTGGTCGCACATGACGATTCTGCAAAACGTCATGGAAGCACCGGTGACGGTGATGAAACGCGACCCTAGGGAAGTCGAGGAAAAGGCGCGCGGCTATCTGGCCAAAGTGGGCATTGCCGACAAGGCCGATGCCTGGCCCGCGATGCTTTCGGGCGGTCAGCAACAACGCGCCGCCATCGCGCGCGCGCTGTGCATGGAACCCCGCGCGCTGTTGTTTGATGAACCGACCAGCGCTCTGGATCCGGAACTGGAACAGGAAGTCATCAAGGTGATCAAGGCCTTGGCCGACGAAGGCCGCACCATGATCCTTGTGACCCATGACATGAAGCTGGCGGCCGATGTATCGGATCACGTCATTTTCCTGCACATGGGCAAAATCGAAGAGCAAGGCCCCCCGGCAGAGCTTTTCGGCAATCCAAAAACCGACCGCCTGCGCGGCTTTCTTTCCGCAGGCGGTTCACACTAAACCAACGGACCTACCAAACAGGGGACTACAATGAAAAAACTGCTTCTTGCGACCACCCTCCTTGCACTGACCGCGGGCTTTGCTTCGGCCCAAGTCGTGCGTCTGGCGACCGAGGGTGCCTACCCTCCCTTCAACTTCATCGATGACAAGGGCGAAGTCGCCGGTTTCGAGCGCGAATTCGGGGACGAAATCTGCAAACGCGCCGCCTTGGAATGCACCTGGTCCACCAACGAATGGGACAGCATCATCCCGAACCTGCAGTCGGGCAACTACGACGTGATCATCGCCGGCATGTCGATCACCGATGAACGCTCCAAAGTCATCACGTTCTCGGACAACTATTATCCGCCAGCCGCCTCGGCCTATGTCGCCGCTGCGGCGGATGCCGACATCAAGGCCGGTGTGGTTTCGGCGCAGGTGTCGACCATTCAGGCCGCCTATGTCGCCGAATCTGGCGCGACCCTGCTGGAATTCCCGACGCCCGACGAAACCGTCGCTGCCGTGCGCAATGGCGAGGCTGTGGCCGTGTTTGCCGACAAGGACTACCTGCGCCCCTTCGTGGACGAATCCGCAGGCGCGCTGATGTTTGTCGGGGAAGACATCTCGATCGGCGGCGGCGTGGGTCTTGGCATGCGCCAGTCCGACACCGAGCTGAAGGGCAAGTTTGACGCGGCCATTCAGGCGATGAAGGCTGACGGTTCGCTCAACGTCCTGATTGAAAAGTACTTCGGCGTTGAAGGCTTGAAGTTCTGATCTGATTTGCCCCCCGGCGCAATCCGGGGGGCACATCTTGCCCAACAGGACCCGTCCCAATGTTCGCAGCCTGCGCCGATCCCAAATCCATCGAGGGCCTGACATGGGCAGTCTGCTACCTGACCTCGGGCAAGCACCTTGATTTCTACTGGTCTTTTGTCACCGTTTTGACGTTGCTGGCCGTGACTGCGCCTGCCGCCATGGCCTTGGGCTTTGGTGGGGCGATGGCCGCGCGCAGCCAGATTGCGCCATTGCGTTGGTTCGGCAAAGCCTACACCGCCATGGTGCGCGGCGTGCCCGACATTGTCTATTTCCTGTTTTTCGTCATCGCGCTGGATCAGGGCATCGAATACCTGAACCATCTGCGTGTCTGCCCCGACACCAGCCAGCCGGTGTTTCGCGGCCTTGAATTCCACGTCTGTGCCGAGGCCAAAGTGCCCTTGGCCACAGCGTCACCCTTCGTCAACCAGGCCTACGGCTTTGGCCTTGCCGTCATCACCTTTGCCATCGTGTTCGGGGCTTTCGTCGCTAACGTGATCTACGGAGCCATGCAGGCGGTGCCGCGCGAGCAGCTGGAAACGGCCGAGGCCTATGGCATGTCGCACGGCCAGGTCTTTCGTCGCGTGCTGGTGCCGCAAATGTGGACCTATGCGCTGCCCGGCCTGACCAATCTGTGGATGATCCTGATCAAGGCCACGCCCTTGCTGTTTCTGCTGTCGGTCAAGGATATCGTTTATTACGCCCGCGAACTGGGCGGCACCAAGACCCAAGCCTATGAATACCCGCACCCCGACTGGCGCTTGTTCTACTTTCTGGGCCTCCTGGTGTTTTACCTTTTGATGACCAAACTGTCGGAAATCGTCCTGACCCGCATCGCCAACCGCCTTTCCAAGGGCCAAGCCACTGCCGCCGGTGAAGCCATGCGAAAGGCCACGATATGAGCTGTTATCAAACCATTCTGGACTATGGGCTGCGGTCGATCGGCATTGGTGCAAAGCTGTTGCCCAAGGCCGATTTCACCCTGTGCCAGCAGTTCACGTTGATCGGGTCGGGCCTGATCTGGAACGTCTATTTCGGGGCGCTGGCGCTGCTGTTCGGGTTCTTTCTGGCCAACGCTTTGGCCTTGGCGCGCATCGCCCACAGCCCGTGGCTGCGCAAACCGGCCGAATGGTTTGTGTTCGTGTTTCGCGGCTCGCCTTTGTTCATCCAGTTCTTTCTGGCTTATGAACTGCTGGTCCTGCTGCCGCGCACCGGGTTCAATCTGCTGGGGCTGACCATTGAAACCTCATGGCTGACCCGCGCATGGGCCGGGGCGCTGATCGTGCTGTTCCTGAACACCGCCGCCTATTCCGCCGAGATTTTCTACGGCGCGTTGCGGTCGATCCCAAAGGGCGATCTGGAGGCGGCCGAGGCCTATGGCATCACCGGCTGGACCAAATTCCGCCGAATCCAGTGGCCAACCATGCTGCGGCTGGCATGGCCCAGCTACACCAACGAGGCGATTTTTCTGTTTCAATCGACAACATTGGTGTTTTTCTCGGGTTTTCCGGCCTTCGCGCAGATGGGCGATGCGCTCTATTATGCCAACTACTTTGCCGACAAAACCTTCAACCCTTTCATCCCCTATCCCATTGTGGCGATGTACTTTGTGCTGTTGACGCTGGCGGTGATCTGGGTGTTTGGCCGCATCAACCGACATCTGAACCGCCATCTGCCACAAAACACCCGCAGCAGAATTCGCTTGCGTCCCCAACTGATCCGCTAGTAAGCTAAATTTGATCAAATTGCGCGGCTGCCATGATGGCGGCTGCCGGGGTCGGACAAAAAGGATAGGATCAAGGGCATGATCCGAGCCAACCCGGTGGCAACAGCCATGCAGGGCGGTGGTGTGCCTTCCTGATGTGCAATGATGAAAGACTGGCTGAGAAAGCATCCCGACGTACGCACGATTCGTGTGGCTGCGGCGGATTTGAACGGGCAAGCCCGGGGCAAGCGCGTGCCGGCACGCTTTGCCGATAGCGTGGTCAAAAATGGCACGCGGTTCCCCTTCTCTGTGTTGAACCTCGACATCTGGGGCGAAGACATCGACGACAGCCCTTTGGTGTTTGAACAGGGCGATCAGGACGGTATCCTGAAACCGACCGAGCGCGGCTTCATGCCGATGCCCTGGCTGGAGGCCCCGACCGCCTTGCTGCCGATCTGGATGTTCCGCGAAAACGGCACACCTTACGAAGGCGATCCACGCCACGCGCTGCGCGCCGTCGTTGACCGCTTCAAGGCCAAGGGCCTGACCCCGGTCTGTGCGATGGAGTTGGAATTTTTCCTGATCGACGACTCGGGCAAAACCATGCAGGTCCCGGCCTCGCCGCGTTCGGGCAAGCGCCGCAAGGCCGCCGAGACGCTGTCGATCCGCGCGCTTGACGCCTTCGACACCTTCTTCACAGACCTTTACGACGCCTGCGAGGCGATGGACATTCCCGCCGACACCTCCACCTCTGAAACCGGTCTGGGGCAGTTTGAGGTCAACCTGATGCATTGCGACGACGCCCTGCGCGCCGCCGATGATGCCTGGCTTTTCAAGATGTTGGTCAAGGGTCTGGCCCGTCGCCACGGCTTTGCGGCATCCTTCATGGCCAAACCCTACCCTGAATATTCGGGGTCGGGCCTGCACACCCATTTCAGCCTGATTGATGAAAAGGGTGACAACGTTTTTGACAGCGGCGGTCCCAAAGGCACGGCCATGATGAAGCACGCGGTGGCGGGCTGTCTGAACGCCATGCACGATTCCGCGCTGATTTTCGCGCCGCACCAGAACAGCTATGAACGTCTGGTGCCGGGCAAACACGCGCCGACAGCCATCGCCTGGGGCTACGAGAACCGCACCGCCGCCATCCGCATTCCGGCTGGCAACCCAACCGCACGCCGGATTGAACACCGTGTGGCCGGGGGCGACGTGAACCCGTACCTGATGTTGGCGGCGATTCTGGGCGCAGCTTTGGACGGCATCGAGCAGCAAATGGAGGCACCCAGCCCCATTGTTGGCAACGCCTATGCCGTCGAAGACCTGAAGGAAATCCCAACCTCTTGGGAGGCCGCGATCGACGCGATGGAGCAATCTTCGATCGTGCCACGGTTCATCCACCCCGAGTTGATCAAGAATCTGGTGTCCACCAAACGGCAGGAACTGCACTACATTGCCGAGTTGAACGCCACCGAACTGGTCGAGCTTTACCTCGATACGGTTTGATCCCTTGCCGTCCCCCCTTGACCAAAAGGGGGGACGCAGCGCAGAATTGCCCGCCTTTAAACCCGGAAAACCCATGCTGATCGGCATCTTGCAAACCGGCCTCGCCCCCGACTCTCTTGTGGAGACATCGGGCGATTATCCTGACATGTTTGCGCGATTGCTGGCGGGGCATGGCTTTGAATTCCGGACTTTTCGCGTGGTGGACGGCGTATTCCCGACGTCGGTACACGATTGCGATGGTTGGCTGATCACCGGATCGCGCCATGGGGTCTATGAAGATCACGCCTTCATCCCGCCGCTGGAGGCGTTCATTCGCGCAGCCTACGCCGCGCATGTGCCGATGGTGGGCGTGTGCTTTGGCCACCAGATCATCGCGCAGGCGATGGGCGGAAAAGTGGAACGCTATGCCGAAGGCTGGGCCGTTGGCGCAACCGACTACGATTTTGGCGGCAAGACGATGACGCTGAACGCTTGGCACCGCGATCAGGTCACTGTCAAGCCTGACAGCGCATCGGTATTGGCCACAAATGATTTCTGCACCAATGCGGCGTTGCTTTACGATGACCGCATGCTGACGGTGCAGGCCCATCCTGAATTTCGCCCCGAATTCATTGATGGGTTGATGCAGACCCGGGGCAAAGGTCTGGTCCCCGACGCTGTGATGGAGGCAGCCGCCAAGCGGCTGTCCGATCCACTTCAGGATCAAACCATGGCGGCGCAGATTGCTGCGTTCTTCAAGGCAAAACGGCCCTAAATCCCCGGCCATCGGGGAATAACCCGAACCAACAGTGTGATCAAATGTCCAAATGGACCGACCAACTGCCCGAAGCAGCCCGCGAATACATCGGTGACCGCCGGGTGGACGAGGTGGAATGTGTGATCGGCGATATCGCCGGGGTGGCGCGGGGCAAAGCGATGCCTGCCGCCAAATTCGGCAAGCAGACCAATTACTACCTGCCGAATTCGATTTTCCTGCAAACCATCACCGGCGAATGGGCAGACAACCCGTTTGATGCCTTTACCGAGCCGGACATGATCCTGGAACCCGATTGGTCCACCGCAACCGCGGCCCCTTGGACCGCTGATGTGACGTTGCAGGTGATCCACGACGCCAAGGATCAAAAGGGCGTGCTGGTGCCCTTTGCCCCGCGCAACGTGCTGCGCCGCATCGTCGATCTTTACGCCGCCCAAGGCTGGACCCCCGTGGTCGCCCCCGAGATGGAATTCTTCCTGACCGCCCGCAACATCGACCCCAACCAGCCCGTGATCCCCCCCATGGGACGTTCAGGGCGG
>JBIHZO010000233.1:0-5805 GCA_044231405.1 Cypionkella sp.
CCGCGCCCGAGGGCGAACGTTGGGGCTTTTGGAACGCGCTGCACGAGGCTGATGTGCTGGAAGCCGAGGCGATGGCTTTGGCGCGGCGCCTGGCGGCGGGGCCTGTGTTTGCGCATTCCGTGACCAAGACACAGCTGCTGCAGGAATGGGACATGGGCCTGATGGCCGCGATCGAGGCCGAGGCGCAAGCGCAGGCGATTTGTATGCAGACCAAGGATTTTGAACGCGCGTACAGGGCTTTTGTCGCGAAGGAAAAGCCGGTTTTTGCGGGGGATTGAGGTGCTTTTTGCCAGCGTCGGGGGTTTTACACCCCCCGTGCCGACGGTTCTCGAACCTTGGCAAACCCCGTGGGATAATTGAGGACAGATGAAATGGCGGATGTAAGTTTTCTGGGATGGCCGTTTTTTGAGGATCGGCATCGGGCTTTGGCTGAGGCGCTGGAGGCTTGGTGCACGCAGCACCTGCCCGTCGATCATAGCGACGTGGATGCGGCCTGCCGTGGGTTGGTGGCGATGCTGGGGGCGGGGGGCTGGTTGCAGCATTCGGCCGCTGGCATGGGGGAGCGTCTGGATGTGCGGTCCTTGTGCCTGATCCGGGAAACCTTGGCGCGTCATGACGGTCTGGCCGATTTTTCCTTTGCCATGCAGGGGCTTGGCATGGGGGCGGTGTCATTGTTCGGGTCCGACACACAGCGCGATTGGCTGGTGCGCACGCGGGCGGGCGCAGCGATTGCGGGGTTTGCCTTGACCGAACCGGCCTCGGGATCGGATGTGGCGGCGACGTCAACGACGGCTGTGCGGGGGCAGGGCGGCTGGGTTCTGAACGGCGAGAAGACCTATATCTCGAACGGTGGCATCGCGGATGTCTATGTGATCATCGCGCGGACGGGTGACGCGCCGGGGGCGAAGGGCCTGTCTGCATTCCTGATGCCCGCAGATGTGGCCGGGTTGTCGGTGTTGGAGCGCATCGAAGTGATGGCACCGCATCCGCTGGCGCATCTGGGGTTGTGCGATGTGATGCTGCCCGAGAGCGCGGTGATCGGGCGGACCGGGGATGGTTTCAAGATTGCAATGTCGGTGCTGGACGTGTTCCGCTCTACGGTTGGCGCGGCGGCTCTGGGCTTTGCGCGTCGTGCGCTGGACGAGGCTTTGGCGCGCACGCAAAGCCGCCGGATTCAAGGGGCGGCGCTGTCGGAATTGCAGATGGTGCAGGGGCATCTGGCCGATATGGCTGTACAAGTGGATGCGTCGGCTTTGCTGATCTACCGGGCGGCCTGGGTCAAGGATCAAGGTGCGGCACGGGTGTCGCGCGAAGCGGCAATGGCCAAGCTTTATGCCACCGAGGCCGCGCAGAAGGTGATCGACATGGCGCTGCAATTGCATGGCGGCGACGGGGTGCGGCATGGTTTTGCGGTTGAGGCTTTGTACCGTGAAATCAGAGCCTTGCGGATTTATGAGGGCGCCTCGGACGTGCAGCGTATCATCATCGCGCGGAGCATTCTGGGATGACTTATTCAAGGCTTGTCCAGATTGAATTCAACCACTGCGATCCGGCCGGGATCGTGTTTTATCCGCGCTATTTTGAGATGACCAACTCTGTTGTCGAGAATTTCTTTGCCGATGTTGTGGGGCGGTCGTTCGCGCAGATGCACGGGGCGGCGCAGAACGGGGTGCCGACGGTGTCGCTGCAGGCCACGTTTCAAGCGCCCTCGCGCCTTGGCGATAAGGTGCTGTTTTCCTTGAAGGTTCTGAAGGTCGGACGCACATCGGTCGCCGTGAAGATCACCGGGGTTTGCGACGGGCAAGACCGGATGCAGGCCGATCTGACTTTGGTCTGGATTGACGATATGAAGGCTGCCCCTTGGCCCGACGCGATGCGGGCGGCGCTGGTGGGCTACAGGGAGGCGGCGCTATGAGCCACGAAATCTTACACCCGAAAAACTGGAAACCAGCGCGGGGCTACGCGAATGGGGTGGCCGCCAGCGGTCGGATGGTTTTCACCGGCGGGCTGATCGGTTGGAACGCCGAGCAGGAGTTTGAAACCGATGACTTTGCCGAACAGGTGGCGCAGGCCTTGCGGTCGATTGTCGAGGTGCTGGCCTGTGCCGACGCGCGCCCCGAACATCTGGTGCGGCTGACCTGGTATGTGACGGATAAGGCCGACTATCTGGGCAGTTTGAAGGAAATTGGACGGGCGTACAAGGACATCATCGGGCGACACTACCCAGCCATGGCCTTGGTGCAGGTGGTGGCCTTGGTCGAAGACCGTGCGAAGGTGGAAATAGAGGCGACGGCGGTGGTGCCGCAGGGCGAATAGGGGGCTGACATGCTGGGACCAACGGGTCATCAGGACACATTCACGCGCGACAATCTGCCAGCAGCGGCGGATTGGCCGCAGATCAATCTGGGCGATTTCACCTACCCGGACTATCTGAACGCGGCTGTCGAGTTGACCGACCGGATGGTGGACCGCGGCTTTGGTGACAACGTCGCGTTGATTGGCAATGGACGGCAGCGGACCTACAAGGAACTGACCGATTGGTCGAACCGCATCGCGCATGCTTTGGTTGAAGATTACGGTGTAAAGCCCGGAAATCGTGTGATGATCAGGTCTGCCAACAATCCGGCTATGGTGGCGTGCTGGCTGGGGGCGACCAAGGCGGGGGCGGTGGTGGTCAACACCATGCCGATGCTGCGCGCGGGCGAATTGGGGCAGATTGTCGACAAGGCCGAGATCGGCATTGCGCTGTGTGACACAAGGTTGATGGAGGAGCTGGTGGCCTGTGCCAAACACTCGCACCATCTGAAAACCGTGATCGGCTTTGACGGCACCGCCAACCATGATGCTGAACTGGACCGGGTGGCCTTGTCCAAATCGGTGCGTTTTGTGGCCCCACCGGTGGGGCGCGATGATGTGGCGCTGATCGGGTTCACCAGTGGCACAACCGGAGAGCCAAAAGGCGCGATGCATTTTCACCGCGATCTGTTGATCATTGCGGATGGGTATGCGCGCGAGGTGTTGCAGGTGGTGCCGACGGATGTGTTCGTGGGCAGTCCCCCCCTGGCCTTCACCTTTGGGTTGGGCGGGCTGGCGGTGTTTCCCTTGCGCTTTGGTGCGGCGGCGGCGCTGTTGGAGCAGGCGACCCCGGTCAACATGATAGAGCTGATCCAGACCCACAAGGCGACGGTTTGTTTCACCGCGCCAACGGCGTACCGGGTGATGCTGAAGGCGATGGAGGAGGGGGCGGACCTGTCATCCCTGCGCGCGGCGGTGTCGGCGGGGGAAACCTTGCCTGCGCCGGTTTACACCGAATGGATGGCAAAAACCGGCAAGCCGATGCTGGACGGTATTGGCGCTACCGAAATGCTGCACATCTTTCTGACCAACCGATTTGAAGACCACAGCCCCGCCTGCACAGGTCGCCCCGTGACGGGATATGAGGCGCGGATCGTTGGGCCCGACATGGAAGAGCTGCCAGTGGGTGAAGTGGGGCGTCTGGCGGTGCGCGGGCCGATTGGTTGCCGCTATCTGGCCGATAACAGGCAAGGCAAATATGTGCGTGACGGCTGGAACCTGACCGGCGACAGTTTCTGGATGGACGCCGAGGGGCGCTTTCATTTTGCCGCGCGCTCAGACGACATGATCATCTCGTCGGGCTATAACATCGCGGGACCAGAGGTGGAGGCGGCGTTGTTGTCGCACCCCGATGTGCTGGAATGCGCGGTGATCGGGGCGGCGGACGAAGAGCGGGGCCAGATCGTCGAGGCGCATGTGGTGCTGGCAGACGGGCGCGCGGCGGATGCGTTGATGGTCAAGCTGTTGCAAGACCATGTGAAACGGGTGATCGCCCCCTATAAATACCCGCGTCGGGTCATCTTTGTGCGCGCTTTGCCAAAGACGCAAACCGGCAAGATCCAGCGCTTTCGGTTGCGCGATCGTACCGAAACGTAACGCAAAGGGGGAAGTGCGGGCGCAGTTTCCCCTTTGTGCTTGCGCGGCGCTGCCCTAAGTCCCGCGACGTGACTGAGGGGTCAGTCACGGCTCCGGCTGTCCGGACGGGGGACGTTTTCGATGGCTATTGTGTTGTTTGACCGTGTGGCACCTTTGCCGCGCGGCCCGGTGCTTGGCGGCAAGCGGGCGCTGGATCTTGCGTTGATCCTGTTGGCCCTGCCTGTGTTGCTGCCGGTGTTTGCGGTGATCGCCGCTTTGGTGCGGCTGACCAGCAAAGGCCCTGCATTCTTTGTGCAGACCCGGATCGGCCGTGACGGCGCGGCCTTTGGCATGTTCAAGTTCCGCTCGATGTACGTGGACGCCGAAGCGCGCCGGGCTGAGATCCTGGCGAGAAGTGACCGTGAGGGGCTGTGTTTCAAGTCCAGGGATGATCCGCGTATCACGCGTTTCGGGCAGCTGCTGCGGCGCGCGTCTCTGGACGAATTACCGCAGCTGATCAATGTGTTGAAAGGCGATATGTCCCTGGTCGGCCCGCGCCCGTCACTGCCTGAAGAGGTGGCAGTCTATCCCGACGCCGCGTTGGAGCGGTTGGCCGTGTTGCCCGGCATCACCGGGGCTTGGCAAGTGGCAGGGCGCGCGGATCTGGGCTTTGACGAGATGGTGGCGCTGGACGTCGGTTATGTGCGCCAAGCAACCCTTGCCACCGATCTGCGGATCTTGGCGCAGACCTTTGGAGCCGTGGCTTCGGGGCGTGGCGCTTACTGAATGCCGATACCCGCAACGCCCCGGATCACGTCCAAGGCGGCATTGCGACAGGGGTTAATGCAACACCACCTCGCGCCGGATCGGCCAACCTGGACGGGGGGAGGGGGCGGCTGGCAGGGGCAGGCAGCGCACCACTTGAACCAGCGTTTCGCGCCGATAGGCCGGGTCAGATAAAATGGCGGCGGGCAGCAGGCGGCTGTCAAAGCGCTGTTGGTGGGTCAGTTCCACCTCAACCCTGCTCCAACGGCCAATCGCGCCTTGGTCTGGGTCCTTCAGGAAAATGGCACGCAAATGGGCTTCGCGCGCCCGGAGCCGCGCGATTTCGCTGCGGATTTCGGCCAACTCGTCGGCGGGGAAAAGGCGGTTCATGGCGTCTCCTGTCTGGGTTTCGCTGATCATCACCGCAGAAGGGTTAACGCGGGCTTTCCAAACCTGCGTCATTGGAAAAAGTTCCACCCGACATGCTGGCTTGTTCACCCGAGGCCCCAATCCCAACGGCATCCCTGCGCCGCCCTTCAGGCACACCGGGTTGGGTTTGTGCCAAGGTGCAGACCAACGAACTGACTGACGCAAGACAGCAGCGGGCGCGCGCCTTGCATCCGGGCGGCGGTGGAGCCGTCATGAGAGCGGTGGCCGGATAGCTCCAGCCACATCTACACCGCCCGCGGTCACCAGCTACTGGCCAAGCGTGCCGACGACGTCGCAACGCTTGCGCTTGGCCCAACTGCCCGCGCGCTCGATCTGCAACCTACCTTCTGAGACAAGGTTGATCACGCAAGAGTCCGCAACCTCCTCCAGCGCCGCCAGACGCCGCAACCGCCAGCGGCAGAACGCCGCCAGCGATGTCGGGGACAATACCGGCAAGACTGCGGATCTGGCCGCAGTCGTCCTGCATGGTGTCAATTTCGAAACCGGGCTGACCGGGGCGCAGCCGTTTCACGGGGCTTCCTGTGGCCAAGGTTGCGGTCAACCAAGCGTTTTGGCGATTGGTTGGCACGACCTGTCGGAGCTGAAACTGTTTCAGATGCCCAAAAAGGCTTGCAATGCGACACGGCCCGGCAAATCCTGTGCCCAATTGAAGCGCCCTTC
>JBIHZO010000013.1:0-19149 GCA_044231405.1 Cypionkella sp.
GGCATGGTCATCATGTCGTCGATCATTGCCGGGCGGGCGATGGCCCCGATCGAAGGCGCAATCGAAGGCTGGAACCAGTTCGCCATGGCGCAATCGGCCTACGGACGGATTTCGGCACTTCTGCGCAGTTCGCCGCTCAACCTTGAGCGTCTGCGCCTGCCGCGCCCCGAGGGCCGGCTGGATGTGGAGCGCCTTCTCTATGTGCCGCAGGGGACCAAGAACGTTGTCCTGAACGGCATCAGCTTCTGCCTTCTGCCCGGCGAATCGCTGGCCGTCATCGGCAACAGTGGGGCCGGCAAGACGACGCTGGGCAAGATGCTGGTCGGGTCACTTCTGCCGACATCCGGCTCGGTGCGGCTGGACCTGATGGACCTGCGCAACTGGGATCAGCGGCAGCTGGGTGAAAACGTCGGCTACCTGCCGCAGGATGTCCAGCTGTTCCCCGGCACCATCAAGGACAATATTGCCCGGATGCGACCCGAAGCCACCGACGCCGAGATTTTCGAGGCCGCCCGTCTGGCGGATGTCCACGACATGATCGCCAATCTGCCGCAGGGGTATGAGACGATCGTCGCCTCTGACGGATCCCCGCTTTCCGGCGGGCAGAAACAACGCGTCGCGCTGGCGCGGGCGTTCTTCGGCTCGCCCCGGTTTCTGGTTCTGGATGAGCCCAACTCCAACCTCGACACCGGCGGGGATCTGGCGCTGAGCCGCGCGGTAGAACGGGCCAAGGCCAGCAAGATCACGCTGGTCGTCATCACCCAGAAACCTAGCCTGCTGCAGCATGTGGACAAGATCATGCTGCTTGCCGACGGATCGGTCGCACTGTTTGGCACCCGGACCCAGGTGCTGCAAGCGCTGGAAGAACGGCGTCGACATGCTGCTGGCAATGGTCGACTGCCCAATTCTGGTCCCAATACCGCTCCTCCACCCGGCCCTGCAATGAGAGGCTGATCCCATGTCCGTCCCTGCCCCCTATCATGAATTGAACTGGTATGACGGTGTGCCGCGCTCGGTCCGTCGGCATACCGTGGTTGGGCTTCTTCTGCTGGTCTTTGGCTTCGGTGGCTTCGGCTTGTGGGCCACGACTGCGCCCCTGTCGGCAGGGCTGATCTCGCAAGGCAGTTTTGTCGCCACGGGCAACAACAAGATCGTGCAGCATCTGGAAGGCGGCATCATATCCGAGATTCTGGTGCGTGAGGGCGACAAGGTGGTGGAGGGCCAGCCCCTGATGCGACTTGACCAGACGGCCGCCTATGCGCGCCAGGAAGAACTTTACCTGCGCCGCGCGCGGCTGGAGGCCATCACCGCCCGGTTGGTTGCGATGACGGAAGACAAGGACGAAATGGCCCTGCCGCCCTTCCTGATCGAAAACGCAGACCGCCCCGAAGTGGCCGAGATCATCGCCGGTCAGCGCTATGCGTTCGAGGTGGCCAAGGAGAAGCTGGGCCTTGATCTGACGGTTCTGCAGAACAACGCCTCGGCACTGGCCTTCCGGCTGCAGGGGTTCGAAGCCCAGGCCGGTTCTGCCGCAGCGATGATCGACATCATCGGCGAAGAGCTGGACAGCAAGACAGCCCTTCTGGAAGAGGGGCTGGCCCGCAGCGATCAGGTCTTCCCGCTGCGCCGCGCCTTGTCCGAGGCCACCGGTCAACTTGCGCGGTTGGACTCCCAGATCAGCGAGACCCGACTCATGATGGAAAAAAGCACAGACCAGATGAGCCAAGCCCGCAGCGCCTTTGTGAATGAGGCGCTGGAAGAGCTGCAACTGATGAACGCCGAACTCGACTCTGTGCGCGAACAGCACAATTCGGCGAAAAGCGTCAGTCTGCGGTCCGAGATTGTGGCCCCGGTCGATGGCGTGGTCGTGCAGTTGAAATACAACACCCCCGGTGGCGTCATCGAGCCCGGCAAGCCCATTGCCGAAATCCTGCCATCGAACGCGCTTCTGATCATCGAGACGATGGTCCCACGGTCAAACATCGACAGCATCATTGTCGGACAAGAGGCGATGATCCGGCTGGTCGCCCTGAACCAACGCACGACGCCGGTTCTGCAAGGCAAGGTATTCTATGTGTCGGCCGACGCGATCCGCGACACCACCACTGGCCAGCCGACGCGCGACGTCTATGTGGCGCGGATCGAGCTTCTGGCCACCGAACTCAGCCGGGTGCCGGGCGATTTCCAGCCCCTTCCCGGCATGCCGGCCGAGGTCATCATTGCGACCAATGAGCGGACATTCCTGCAATACGTCATGAAGCCCGTTGTGGATTCCATGGCCCGGGCCTTTCGAGAGCAATAGGCCGGGCTCCGGCCACAATGCGGAACACGGCTCGGATCAGGAACTGCAGGGTTCATCGATATTCTCCTCGGGCGAGATGGCATGCACGAAAGGCCGATTGGCATCTCATGCCCGGTCACGCTTAGATATCGCAGCCGCGTCACCGGTGCAGACAAGCCGCAGCTTTGGCGATTTCTTCAGGCGGCGCCGCATGATTTCTACGGCCGCACCCCGTTGAAAATGGGGGGATGACCACGAGAACTGGTGGAAGTGATGAAACGTCTGGATATGTCCCGTTTGTTTCATGGAATTTTGATGTCTGCGACATCGAGCGGCTTGAGCGCCCGGCTGACGAACAGCTTGTCTTGGCGTTCTGCTGACTCGAAACCAAAAGCCAGCAAGCCAAGATTTTGTTTTCATTCGGGAAATTGGTCGGAGCGAGAGGATTCGAACCTCCGACCCCCTGCTCCCGAAGCAGGTGCGCTACCAGACTGCGCTACGCTCCGACCATTGCGGATCGGTTAAACCCTTGGCACGGTTTTTGCAAGAGGGGCTGCGCAGGATTTAAGCGTCGCCTTGGGTGGCTGCCAGACCTTCGGTTTTGGCACGGGTGCGGCGGCGGTCAAACAGGCGCAGCCACAGGCTGATGCGGGGGAAAGTGCCGAAATCGAAACGGGATCGCGTTTCCAGAACCGGACGATTTTTCGACACGGTCGGGGTGTCTTCGCGCATCACGATGTAGATGCCGGCAGCGATGATGACGCCGGTGCCGACGCCGGTCCACATGTCGATTTCCTCGCCAAAGATCAGCCAGCCATAGAGCAACGCCCAGATGATCTGGCTGTACTGCATCGGTGCCACAATGATGGCAGGCGCGCGGCGGTAGGCGGCGATGATCAGGACGCCGCCCAACAAGCCCAGCAGCGCCATCGCCCCCATCAACCCGAAATGTTCAATCGGAACAGGAATATAGACAAAGGGCAGCGCGAAAGCCATCACCATGAAACTGGCCACCATCGGGTAAAGCATCAAGACGACCGACCGTTCATCATGGCCGATCTTGCGCACGATCACCGATGTCATTGCGCCCAAGGTTGCAGCCGCCAGCGCCGCCAGATGGCCCAAGCCCAGGGGCTCTTGCCCCGGACGCAGCACGATGATGACACCGATCAGGCCAACGATGATGGCAAGGCCGCGGTGCAGACCCACTTTCTCGCCCAGGATCGGGATCGCCAGCAGGGTGATCAGGATCGGCATGGCAAAGAAGATCGCATAGCACTGCGCCATCGGCAGAACGGAAAACGCGTAAAACCCGGCCAGCCCGTTCAGGACGGCGGTGGCGGTGCGGATGGCGGTCCAATAGGGGTGTTTCGGGATCAGGTTGCCGTCGGTGCGGTCACTCATCAGCATGATGGTGACAAGGGGGAAGCCCAACAGCCCCGAGAAAAAGATCAGCTGAAACGCCGAATAGCTGCCGCCCAGAAATTTCACCAACACGTCATGGCTGGCATAAACGCCAAAAGCGGCCAATGACAACAGCGCCCCGTGAAGGTTCGATTGAGGAACGGGCATGGGATGGGTCCAAAGCGGCAAGAGGAAGCTTTGCGCAATCCCTTGCCGCAATAGGCCAAGGTTTCAAGGGGCAATCGCGCTTTCGCGGCCAGATTTCGCGGGCGACCGGCTGGCGGAAAACAACAGCATCAGTCCGGCGGCGATGATGATGGTGATGCCAATGACCGACATCAGGCTGGGGATCTCGTCGAAAAAGATCACGCCCAGAATGCTGGCCCAGATGATTTGCGAGTATTGCATCGGGGCCACGACGATGGCGGGCGCGGTGCGATAGGCGGCGATGATCAGCAGACCGCCGACGGTGCCCAGAATGCCGATCAGCAGGCCGATCTGCACATCAAACAGACCAATGGGCTGCCAGACAAAGGGCATGATGGCCGCTGCCACAGCGACTTGGCCGAGGACCGGATAAAGCAGGATCACGCCCGATTTTTCGCGGTGGCCGATCTTGCGCAGGATCAGGGAATTCAGCGCACCGGTGGTGGCGCCACAAATTGCCGTCAGATGCGCCAGTTGGAAATCGGTCGAACCGGGTTGCAGTGCCACCAGCACTCCGGCAAAGCCCAAGGCCACCAGCGCGCCGCGCCAGAGGTCGATCGGCTCGCCCAGAAAGGGCCAAGCCAGAACCGTGATCATCAGCGGCATGGTGAAAAAGATCGCGTAGCACTGCGCCAAGGGCAAATGCGTAAAGGTGTAGATCACGCAGGCACTGCCCAGCAGGGTGATCGCCATCCGCAGCAACGTCAGCCCCGGCAGGTTGGGCCACAGGCTGCTGCGGCCGTTGGCCCAGTAGATTTGCACGATCAGGAAGGGCAGGGTGCAAAGGGCAGACAGAAACATCACCTGAAACGACTGCAAGTGCCCCAGCGCCTTGAGAGACACGTCAGAGCAGGCGTAGGTGCCAAACGCCGCCAAAGAAAGCAAAGCGCCACGCAACGGGGTGTGCATCGGTGTCATCAGGCGGTTATCGCTTTGGTTGTAACGCAAAACGCGCCCGTGGCCGTCACGGGCGCGTCGTTTTCTTCTGATGGTCCGATTAAAGGCTGGCGTCCAGCGCCGCGATGATCGCGTCGCCCATCTGGGTGGTCGATACCGGAGTGCCATCTTCGGGGCCCATCAGGTCGGCGGTGCGGACGCCGTCGGCCAGAACCTTTTCCACGGCCTTTTCGACACGGGTCGCATCGTCGCCCATGTCAAACGAATAGCGCAGCGCCATCGCAAACGACAGGATGCAGGCGATCGGATTGGCCTTGCCCATGCCGGTGATGTCGGGGGCCGAGCCGTGAACGGGTTCGTACAGCGCCTTCGGGCGGCCGTTGGCCATTGGCAGGCCGAGGCTGGCGGAGGGCAACATCCCCAGAGATCCGGTCAACATCGCGGCCATGTCGGACAGCACATCGCCGAACAGGTTGTCGGTGACGATGACATCAAACTGCTTGGGCCAGCGGCACAGCTGCATCGCGCCGTTGTCGGCATACATATGGGTGAGCTGGACGTCCGGGTATTCCTTGTCGTGGACTTCCTGCACCACCTCGCGCCACAGGATGCCGGATTCCATGACATTGGCCTTCTCCATCGAGCAGACCTTGTTGCTGCGCTTGCGGGCCAGTTCAAACGCACTGCGGGCAACGCGGGCGATTTCGGATTCCGTGTAACGCTGGGTGTTGATGCCGACGCGCTGATTGCCTTCAACGAAGATACCACGCGGTTCGCCGAAATAGACACCGCTTGTCAGTTCGCGGACGATGACGATGTCCAGACCGGCGACAACTTCCTTTTTCAAAGATGAGAAATCGGCAAGCGCGTCAAAACACTGCGCCGGGCGCAGGTTGGAAAACAGGTCCATTTCCTTGCGCAGACGCAGCAGGCCGCGCTCTGGCTTCACCGAAAAATCCAGCACGTCATATTTCGGGCCGCCAACGGCACCCAACAGAACCGCGTCGGCGGCTTGGGCCTTGGCCATCGTCTCATCTGTCAGAGGGGTGCCGTGGGCGTCATAGGCGCAGCCGCCGACCAGATCTTCGGTAACGTCAAAGGTCACGCCGCGCTTGGCTTTGAACCAGCCGATGATCTTTTTCACTTCGGCCATGACTTCGGGGCCGATGCCGTCACCGGCGAGGATAAGGATGGAAGGATTGGCCATGGCGGGCTCCTGGATGAAAAGGTTGCGCGTGGCCTAGCCAATGGGCGGCGTAGGGTCAAGCTTCAGCGCCCGGAAACTGGCTGCCAGGTGGTCAAACACCCGGCGAATGCGCGGGCTTTGCCGCAGGGCCTGCGCGGCGGTCAGCCAAACCGGCAGGGATGGCAGCGGAATGAAGTCGGCCACGCGGGCGACGGTGGGGTCAGCATCCGCAATCAACCTCTGCATGCCCCCCACCCCGCACCCCGCGCGGACAAGGTTCCAATACACGATCTGGTCATCGCAGCGCACCGGAAAATCCTCACGCAGCCGATCGATCCCAAGGCCGCGCATCATCCGCAGCATCAGGTCAGAGCGGTCAAAGCCGACGAAATCCAGCGCCAGCAGATCGGCGGCAGATTGGGGCGCGGGATGATGCGCAAGATAGCTGTGGGCCGCATAGAGGCCGAGGGGCATCTCGCACAGATGGGTTGTGATCACATCCAGTTGCGTCGGGCGGTACATGCGCACGGCAATGTCAGCCTCACGGAACAGCAGGTTTTCAGTGCTGTCGGTGGGGACCAGATCAATCTCTATCCCCGGTTCGGCGGCGCGCAGCTGCGCCAGCATCGGGGGCAAAAGGTGATGGGCCACAACCCGGCTGGCGGTGATGCGGACCGCGCCGGCCAGGCTTTCGCCCCGGCCCGCAGCGGCCAGCGACAATTTCGCCGCCGCGTCCCGCATGGCGCGGGCGTGCGGCAGCAGGGCTGTGGCGCTTTCGGTCAGGGCCAGGCCGCGCGGTTGGCGGGTGAACAGGGCCAGGCCCAATTGCGCCTCAAGATCGGCGATGTGGCGGCCAAGTGTGGGTTGGGACAGGCACAACAGCCGCGCGGCGGCGGAAAGGGATCCGGTTTCGGCCACGGCAAGAAAAGATCGGGTCAGGGACCAGTCAGGATTGTCCATACACTGATGTATATCAGACCTTCGAATTTTCACAATGTCATGCTTTTCGTGAATGAGTACCTTTGGCTCTACACGAAAGGAAAGATCATGTCTGGAACGGTTTTGGTGGCGGGTGCCTCTGGTCTGTTTGGCAATCGGGTGGCGCAAGCCTTTGGCGCGGCAGGCTGGCAAGTGCGCAAATATCGGCGCGGCAGCGATATGGCCGCAGCGGCGCTGGGGGCGGATGTGATTGTGAACGGACTGAACCCGCCGATGTATCACAACTGGGCGGTGGAAATTCCGGCGATCACGGCGCAGGTTCTGGCGGCGGCGAAGGCCAGCGGGGCCACGGTGATCGTGCCGGGCAATGTTTATCCCTACGGCGCGCAGCCGGGACCTTGGGGGCCGGGCACACCGCATCTGCCCTGCTCCCGCAAGGGCGCAGTCCGGGCCAGGATGGAGGCAGATTATCAAAGCTCGCATCAGCGGGTGATCATCTTGCGCGGCGGTGATTTTCTTGATGCGGGCGCCAAGACCACGGTGATGAACATGGTGGCGCTGAAAGATGCAGCCAAGGGCAAGATTGCACTGATGGGCGCGGCGAATGTGCAGCGCGCCTATGCTTATTTGCCGGATATGGCACGGGTGGCGGTGGGCTTGGCCGAAATGCGGGCACAATTGCCGGTCTTTGCCGATGTGCCTTTCGCGGGTCTGACGTTTTCGATGGCTGACCTGAAGGCGGAAATCGAACGGCAGACCGGGCGCAAGCTGCGGTTCACCGCGTTTCCATGGTGGTTCATGGCTTTGGCTGCGCCCTTCTGGGAATTGGCGCGTGAACTGCGTGAAATGCGCTATCTGTCCGACCTGCCGCACCGGTTGGATGATGCGCCGTTGCGGGCTTTGCTGCCCGATTTCCGAGCGACCAGCTTTGCCGAAGTGGTCGCAAGCCATATAGCCGCGCTGGGCATCACGGCGGCATGATATCCACCCAGATCGGGCGATGGCGCGAGGCTGTGGCCAGCAGGGCATCATCGGGCGGCCAGACCACGCCCGCGCCCGTGATTTTCAGATCGGCCGAGGGCAGCACCTGTTCCACCCGCAACCCGCCGATCTGGGCATAAAGCGCCGTGTCCTGCGCGGCATCACCCCGCTGGCCCGGATCGGTGCGGGCATGGCTGCCGCGTGGGGCGGGGTCCTGCAGGGCGGGGTTGGTCAGCAGGGCGCGGATGGCGGCTTGCCGCCCTTCACCATCCACCGGGTCAAGGTTGGGTTGGCCCAGCAGGACGAAGGGCGCTTTGGGCGGCGGGAACGGCAAATCGCCCGCGATCAGACGCGTCCAGAACGCGGATTCGTCGTGGTTGCGGCGCCCGTTGCGGTCTTCGGGGCCGTCAAACACCGGCGGCGTTGCATAATAGGCCAGCAGGTTGATAGGCCCGCCTTCGGTAAGCACCGGCACCTCGTACATGCCGGTGGTGGACAGGCGTTGCAGCGCGCGGATGGCGGGATCTTTGTCCGGCGTCAGGGTGCCGGGCAGGTCTGCCCAAAGGAAGCCACTGAAATCGCGGACATGTTCTGTGTCAATTGGCAGGCGCGACAGCACCGCCATCCCCGCCGCCCCGGCAAAGCGGCCGTAGCCCATGGCATCGCGCGGTTCCCCAAGTCGTCCGTTTCCATCCAGATCAAACCCCGTCGCAACGCCGGTGTTGGGCCGCAGGGCCAGGCGATGGGGGTAGGCGGCGCCCGCCGTCACCAGCCTTGCGGCCAAGGCATCCAGGGCCATGCCGCGCAGATCATAGTCGATGCCTGTCAGCAGCAGCACATCGGCATCGAGGCCGGTGATCACCTGCACCAAAGCATCGATCTTGGGATCTTCGCCGCGTGTGATCATCTGCAGCGCAAGGCCGGGGCCTTGATCCGACAGTTCAGCATTGTAAGTGGCGATGCGCAGCGGTTCCGCGCAAACCGACTGCGCCAGCAGGATCAGGCAGGCTGATAGCGTTTGCCCTGCGCGGCCAAACCATTTGCGGCGCGCGTTTCGACGATCATGTCGGCAATCCGCCCCATGGCAATGCCGCGCATGAACAGGCTGGCGGGAAGGAAGGCCCAAGCGGTCATCGTCCAGATAAGGGTTTGCGGCGAGGTCAGCGCAAGCGGTTCAAATCCCGCCGACGAAATCTTCACCACGACTGGAGTCAAGAATGGCAGCAAAAATCCTAACGCAATGTTAACATGGGCGTCCCGTGTCAGGCGTTGCACCACATCGGCCCCGGCTGTGGGGTCAAACGTGGGCAGGTTGATCCAGACGTTGAACGCCTTGCCCCGGTTGGGCCAGCGCCCGGCTTTCAGCATCATCACAAACACCGCCAGTGACAGCAGCGAGATCAGATAGGCCATGCCAGCGGCGGTGCGGATGCTGGCGATCTGTTCCGCCGAAGCACCGTCCGACACCATCAGAGTCGCAAGACGGACCGGGCTGTAGGGGAAGTCCATCGACAGCCCGATCAGGGTCCCAATCGCATCAGTCAACTCGGTCAATGTCGAAGGCATGGTCGCACCACGTTCAATCACTGACAGGAAGAAGACGGTTGCAAACAGCATCGCAAAGCGCAGCCGGTTGAAGGGGGCCGCATCGCGGAATTCGACAAGGCTGGGATAGGTGGCGTTGTATTCGACAAAGGTCAGCAGGCCCGCAAACAGGGCCACAAGGGCCACCATCTGCTTGGTGTCCACTGTCACATCGACCAAAAGCACGGATGGCGTGGCAAACAACACCATCACCAGAACCATGCGCACGATCGCGCCTGTCAGCCGCGAAACCACTGCCCTGCCATCCTCAATCCGGACGGATCTGGTGCTTTGCCAGACCCTTGTTCCGATGTATTTTGCCACATTGTGGCGGCGTGCCTCAATCTTGCCCAATTCTTGCCCACTTTCCCTTGGTTGAGCAACAGTAGGCTTCACATAGCCTCTGCATTATGGCGCTTTCGGGGTGAAGGTGTTGCAGGATTGAATCAAGACCAAGGTAACAAAAAGGCCGCCCTTGTGGGCGGCCCTATATGTGGTGGTTTTGAAGGGCTTAGGCCCAAGGCCGCTGTGCCGCATTCTGTTTTTCGAATGCGTCGATGGCGGTCACTTTCTCCAAGGTCAGGCCAATGTCGTCCAGCCCGTTGATCAGGCAATGCTTGCGGTGACCGTCGACGTCAAACGGGAACACCTGCCCGTCCGAGGTGGTGACGGTTTGCGCCATCAGATCAACTGTTTGACGGGCGTTGGCGCCGCGCTTGGCATCGGCCATCAGCACATCAACCACCTCTTGCGGCATCACGATTGGCAGGATGCCGTTCTTGAAGCAGTTGTTGTAGAAGATGTCGGCAAAGGATGTCGCAACCACGCAGCGGATGCCGAAATCAAGCAACGCCCAAGGCGCATGTTCGCGCGACGATCCGCAGCCGAAATTGTCACCGGCGATGATGATCTGGGCGTCGCGGTAAGCGGGCTGGTTCAGCACGAAATCCGCGATTTCCGACCCGTCAAGATTGTAGCGCATCTCGTCAAACAGGTTCACCCCCAGCCCCGACCGCTTGATGGTCTTGAGGAACTGCTTGGGGATGATCATGTCGGTGTCGATGTTGACCAGCGGCATCGGTGCCGCGATGCCGGTGAGGGTGGTGAATTTTTCCATCTGTCCGGTCCTTTACGCGTTTTCGGTCATCAGATCGCGCACATCGGTCAGATGACCGGTGATCGCGGCGGCGGCTGCCATGGCGGGGGACAGCAGGTGGGTGCGGCCGCCGCGGCCCTGACGGCCCTCGAAGTTGCGGTTGGAGGTGGCGGCGCAGCGCTCGCCCGGGGCCAGTTGGTCGGGGTTCATCGCAAGGCACATCGAGCAGCCCGCCAGACGCCATTCAAACCCGGCGTCGATGAAGATTTGCGCAAGGCCTTCCTCTTCCGCCTGCGCGCGCACAAGGCCAGAGCCGGGCACAACCATCGCGCGGATGCCGTCCTTCTTTTTCTTGCCCTTCAGGATCGCCGCCGCCGCCCGCAGGTCTTCAATGCGGCCATTGGTGCAGGACCCGATAAACACGGTGTCGATGGCAATCTCGGACAGCTTCTGACCGGGCGTCAGGCCCATGTAGTCCAACGCGCGCTGCACGGCCTCTACTTTGCCGCCGATGAAATCGGAAGGCGAGGGCACAACCGCAGTGATTGGCAGCACGTCTTCGGGGCTGGTGCCCCATGTGACCAAAGGTGCGATGTCTTCGCCCTTGATGGTCACAACCTTGTCCCAATGCGCGCCTTCATCGGTGTAAAGCGTCTTCCAATAGGCGACGGCGGCCTCCCATGCGGCGCCTTTGGGCGCGTGGGGGCGGCCCATGCAATAGGCATAGGTCTTCTCGTCCGGCGCGATCAGGCCAGCGCGCGCACCGCCCTCAATCGCCATGTTGCAGACGGTCATGCGGCCTTCCATCGAAAGCTCGCGGATGGCCTGACCACAGTATTCGATGACATAGCCGGTGCCGCCAGCGGTGCCGGTTTCGCCGATCACCGCCATGGTGATGTCTTTGGCGGTGACGCCGGGCAGCAGGCTGCCGGTGATTTCCACCTTCAGGTTCTTGCCCTTGCGCTGAATCAGTGTTTGCGTGGCCAGAACATGTTCCACTTCCGAAGTGCCGATACCATGCGCCAGCGAGCCGAAAGCACCGTGGGTCGCCGTATGGCTGTCGCCACACACCACGGTCATGCCCGGCAGGGTCCAGCCCTGTTCCGGCCCGACGATATGCACGATGCCCTGACGCACATCGGACACCGGATAGTAATGAATGCCGAACTCGCGGGCATTCTGGTCCAGCGCCTGGACCTGAATGCGGCTGTCTTCGGTCATCGTCGCGGCATTGGCGCGGTCCAACGTGGTGGGGACGTTGTGATCCGGCACAGCAATGGTTTTTTCCGGTGCGCGGACCTTGCGGCCCGTCATGCGCAGGCCTTCAAACGCCTGCGGGCTGGTGACTTCATGCACCAGATGGCGGTCGATGTACAAAAGGCAGGTGCCGTCGTCGGCTTGGTGGACAACGTGATCGTCCCAGATTTTGTCGTATAGGGTGCGAGCGGTCATGGCTCATCCTTCGCGTTTTGAAATGTCGGGAAAAGGCGCAGGCGCAGCCGTTCAGGCGCGCGCAAGCACGGCGCGGGCGGCACCGTAAAAGCGCCAAGGCATCCGGGCGCGGTCATCCATGGTGATATGACGAAACATGACGGGGCTTTTACGCGTTTTCAGAATGTCTTGCAATGTCGGGCTGGAATTACCGGGCGCAGGCCCCAAGTTAGGGCGAAGGAGATTACAATCATGCAGTTATTGCGCAGTCTGATCGTCGCGGCCCTGTGTCTGGGCGTCGCGGCCCCTGCCATTGCGGAGCAGCCGATGCCTAAAATGATGTACAAATCCACCGAAACGCCCAGTTACGCCGTTGAATCCAGCATCGGTGGGCTGGAGATTCGCCGCTATGCCCCTCGGATTGTGGCCGAGGTGACGGTGGGCGGCAGCCGGTCTGATGCCATCAACGCCGGGTTTCGCGTGCTGGCAGGCTTTATCTTTGGCGGCAATGCGGCGCGTGCCAAGGTGGCGATGACCTCGCCCGTCGCGCAGGTGGCGTCTGAAAAGATCGCCATGACTTCGCCCGTCGCCCAATCGGGCGCAGAGGGCGCTTGGGTGGTGCAATTCACCATGCCGCAAGACTACGGCATCGACACCCTGCCCACCCCGAAAGACCAACGGATCCGGCTGATCGAACAGCCCGCCACGCGAGAGGTGGTGATCCAGTTTTCGGGCCGCGCCGGGGCGGCGTTGCTGACCGAAAAAGAGGCAGAGTTGCGCGGCTTGGCGGCGCAGCAGGGGCTGACACTGGGCGCCGGGCCGTTTTACTACTTTTACGACGCGCCGTTTACCCTGCCGTGGAACCGCCGAAACGAGGTGTCGTTCCGGCTGAGCCAATAGCGGGGCAATACTCAGTAACCCGCGAAATGGCCGGCGAATTTGCCGCGCTCGACCTCGCGCTCCCGGCATTCAAGGTCGTAAAGGCTGACCGCGCCATTCAGATAGGCAGCCTCGGCTTCGCGGCGGGTTTGGCGACGCGGGAACAGATTTTGGAACATGGACATGGTGTTTACTCCGTTGTTCCTCCCTGTCGCCAATATGCTGCGCTGCGGCATCAAGGGGAAGGCCTACGTCCGGGTTGCCGCTATGCGTCTGGCGCATGGCTTGGAGCCGCCTCCAGAATTTCCCAATGCGGGCGAGGGTGTCGAATCGGATGCCCTTCACTTTGCCGGATGTCAGCAGGCTGATGTTCTGCTCGGTGATGCCGACCAGATCGGCCAGTGCGCGCGATCGCATTTTGCGCCGGGCCGGCATCACATCAAGGCGCTCGATGATGTCCGGCAGGCAAAGCTTTCCAACTTGGCGCTGGCTTCGCGCATCACCCAACCGATGACCTGCAACAGCCGTCCGGCAAGAGCAGGCCCGATCATTGCACCGTCAATGCCGATGGACAGGGCTTTCGCGCCGTTTGGTCCGCATCAAAGCGGGGGGGGCGCGCTTTTTTGCCTTTGCTGCGGGATGCCCTGACCGCAGGAATTTCTCGGAGACGAAGTATTTGCAGCGCTTGCCCCTTGCGATGGCGCCCGGTGAAGGATATGCGCCCGCTTTGCGCCGCCGTTGAGATTGTTGCCTTGCAATGATACCTTGGGCGCACCCCTGTGCCGGGGCCGCATCGGCGCGCTTTTTGGAGGACGTAGTCCTGTCGCATTCTGATCCTGACGCCGGCATGCCGGATGACCGCTATCTGCCGGCTGACCCCACCACTGGCCTGCCGGTTGGACCGCGCGTCAGCCGTGACGCCGATGACTATTCGTCCGAAGACATGCTGGCCGCCGTGCTGGCATCCGTGGACGACGACAAAGCCGAAGACATCGTGCAGATCGATCTGCGCGGGCGTTCCGACGTGGCCGATTACATGGTGATCTGCTCTGGCCGATCGACTCGGCAGGTTGCGGCGATTTCCGAAAAGCTGGCCGACCGCATCAAGCAAGACTTCCACTTCACACCGAAGATGGAAGGCAAGGAAACCGGCGACTGGGTGCTGATTGATACGGGCGATGTCATCGTCCACGTCTTCCGCCCCGAAGTCCGTGAGTTCTATCAGCTTGAAAAGATGTGGCTTCCCGGCTCTGCGCATCGCGGGGACTAAGGGTTGCGTCTGCATGTTTGCGCCGTGGGGCGGCTGCGCGCCGGACCAGAGCGTGATCTGACGGATGACTATTACACTCGGCTAGACCGCACCGGGCGGCCCTTGGGGCTTGGCCCGGTGGCGGAGTTTGAGGTTGAGGACAAGAAGAACCTGGGGATGGCCGCCGAAGCGGTTCTGCTGGAACGGGCCATTCCAACCGGGGCACTGATTGCGACGCTGGACGAGCGCGGGCGCGTCATGTCGTCGCCGGAATTTGCGGAACAACTGGCAGGTTGGCGTGATGGCGGGCGGCAGGATGTGGCTTTTGTGATCGGCGGCGCGGATGGGATTGATCCTGTGCTGCGCGCCCGCGCCGCGTTTTCGCTCAGCTTCGGGCGCATGGTCTGGCCGCATATGCTGGTGCGGGTGATGTTGGCGGAACAGCTTTACCGGGCAGCGACGATTCTGGGGGGCGGGCCGTATCACCGGGCCTGACCGATTCTTTGAAATCGCCGGTGCCGGATGCAGAGACGTTGCTCTGCGGCGGATCGGGCGGTAGAAGCGGTTACGCATTGGAAAGGTTGTCTCATGTCCCGCAAGCCCGTTGTTCTGTGTATCTTGGATGGCTGGGGGATCAATGCCGATCCGACCTACAGCGCGCCCGCACAGGCCAATGTGCCAAACTTCAACCGGATCTGGGCGACCTGTCCGCACAGCACCCTGACCACCTTTGGACCGGATGTCGGCCTGCCCACCGGGCAAATGGGCAATTCCGAGGTCGGCCACACCAACATCGGCGCAGGCCGGGTGGTGGCGATGGATCTGGGTGCCATTGATCTGGCGATTGAGGACGGTTCTTTTGCCGCCAATCCGGCAGTCCTGGCTTTTGCGGCCCAACTGCGCGCGACGGGCGGCACTGCGCATCTGATGGGCGTTGTTTCTGATGGTGGCGTGCATGGGCATATCAGCCATGTGATCGCTGCCTGCCGCGCGATCACGGCGCTGGGCGTGCCGGTCGCGTTGCATGCCATCACCGACGGGCGCGACGTGTCGCCCTCTTCGGCGGGCGAATACATGGCGCAGTTGTCGGTGCAGATGCCGAAGGGCGCGCGGATTGCCACAGTGATCGGGCGCTACTGGGCGATGGACCGCGACAACCGCTGGGACCGGGTCGAACGCGCCTTCAGGGCAATCGTGCGCGGCGAAGGGTCGGTCGCCCCGGATGCCAATGCGGCGGTGGCTGCATCTTATGCGATTGAAGTTTCAGATGAATTTCTGGCTCCGACGGTCATCGACGGCTATGCGGGTGCGCGGGATGGTGACGGGTTCTTCTGCCTGAACTTCCGGTCAGACCGGGCGCGGGAGATCTTGGCGGCACTGGCCGGGCCGGGGTTTGACGGGTTTGCAACCGGCACGCGGCCCAAGTGGGCGGCGCTGTTGGGCATGGTGGAATATTCCACTGCGCACAGCGCATTCATGGCGACGGCCTATCCAAAGCGCAGCATTGCCAACACCTTGGGCGAATGGGTGGCCAAGCAGGGCCTGACGCAGTTCCGGCTGGCGGAAACCGAGAAATACCCGCATGTGACGTTTTTCCTGAACGGCGGTCGCGAAGAGCCGTTTGAAGGCGAGTCCCGCGCGATGCCGAAATCGCCGGCAGTCGCGACCTATGATTTGCAGCCGGAAATGTCATCGGTTGAAGTGGCCGATAACCTCGTGATGGCGATTGAACAAGGTTACGACCTGATCGTCGTCAACTTTGCCAATCCCGATATGGTGGGTCACACCGGCAGCCTGCCTGCGGCGATCAAGGCCTGTGAGGCAGTGGATGCGGCCCTTGGCCGGGCGCTGAAGGCGCTGGCGGCCAAGGGCGGTGCCATGGTGGTGACGGCAGATCATGGCAATTGCGAAATGATGGTGGACCCGGTCACTGGCGGGCCGCACACGGCGCACACGACGAACCCGGTGCCGGTTGTTCTGGTCGGCGGGCCTGCGGGTGCGATCCTGCGCCAAGGGGGCCGTTTGTCCGATCTGGCACCGACGGTGCTGGCGCTGATGGGCCTGCCATTGCCGCCCGAGATGACCGGGCAAAGCCTGATCGCATGATGATCCGCGTCTGCCTCTTTGCCTTGATGTGCGCCACACAGGCGGTTGCAGGTGTGGCCGATGATGCGGCATTGGCCAGTGCCGATCTGCAAAAGGCCGTGGCAGAATTGGAGCAGGCCACCGAGGCCAAAGATCGCGTCGCGGCGCTGACCCGCACCATCAAGGCCTATGAACATGGCTTGGCGGCGCTGCGCGAGGCCTTGCGGCAGGCCGAACTGCGCGACACCCAGTTGACGCAGCGGTTTCAGGCCAAGCGCGATGGCATCGCACAATTGCTGGGAGTGCTCAGCCGGATTGACGCCGAGCCGGGGCCGCTGTTGCTGCTGCATCCGACGGGGCCACTTGGCACGGTGCGGTCGGGGATGATGCTGGCCGATGTGACGCCCGCCTTGCAGGCAGAGGCCGAAAATCTGCGTGGCGAATTGCAGGAACTGGCCGAGTTGCGGACCTTGCAGACAGAGGCCGGGCAAACTCTGGGCGCAGGGTTGCAGGCGGCACAGGTGGCGCGACAGGCGCTGTCACAGGCGATTTCTGACCGCACCGAATTGCCGCGTCGGTTCACCGAAGACCCGGGCGTGCTGCGCGGCCTGCTGGAAAGCGCGGATACACTGGAGGCGTTCGCGGCGGGGCTGGCCTTGGACGATAGCGGCAGTTCCAGCTTTGCCGAAGCCAAGGGCGCACTCGATCTGCCCGCGCTGGGCACCCTGCTGTTGCTGCCCGGCGAAACCGATGCGCGCGGGGTGACCCGGCCTGGCCTGACGCTGGCCACACGGCCCGCCGCCCTTGTCACCAGCCCTTGGCCCGCCACCATCCGGTATCGTGGCCCGCTACTGGACTACGGAAATGTGATCATCATTGAACCGGGCGGCGGCTATTTACTGGCGCTTTGTGGCTTAGATCAGGTGTATGGCGAGGTGGGCGAGGTGATTGCCAAGGGGGCGGCGCTTGGCCTTATGGGCGGGGGTGCGCCCGGTGCCGCAGACTTGTTGGCTCCGGCCAAAGAAGGTGGTGGCGGACGCGAGACGGAAACGCTTTACTTGGAGTTGAGGCAGGGTGCCGAACCTGTGGACCCGATGGCGTGGTTCGCGGCGACGGCCAAAGCAAGGGAATAGGACGGGACGATGAACAAGCTTTTGATGGCCGCCTTGGGTGGCACGCTTGCGGGGGCCATTCTGACGACGCAGGTCGCAGGCCCGATGATTGCGCAGGACGCGACCAAGAATGCCAATGTCTACGAGCAGCTGGACCTGTTTGGCGACATCTTTGAACGCATCCGCGCGCAATATGTCGAAGAGGTGGACAGCAAGGAGTTGGTTGAGGCCGCGATCAACGGCATGTTGATCTCGCTGGATCCGCATTCAAGCTACCTGAACGCCAAAGACTTTGCGGACATGAGCACCCAGACCAAGGGCGAGTTTGGCGGCCTCGGCATCGAGGTGACGCAGGAAGACGGCTTTGTGAAGGTGATCTCGCCGATGGACGGCAGCCCTGCTGATGCGGCGGGCATTCAGGCCGGCGATTTCATCACCCATGTCAATGGTGAGGCCCTTTTGGGGCTGACGCTGGACGACGCCGTGACCATGATGCGCGGCGAAATCGGGTCAGAAATTGTCATCACCGTCGCACGCGAAGGCGTGACCGAACCGTTCGATGTGTCGATCATCCGCGACACCATCAAACTGGTGGCGGTGAAAAGCCGCCTGGTGGGCAGCACCGTTGTGCTGCGCGTGACGACGTTCAACGAGCAGACCTATCCGGGTCTGGAAGAGGGCATCAAGAAATCCATCGAAGAGGCCGGCGGCATCGACAAGGTCAACGGCTTTGTCATCGACATGCGCAACAACCCCGGTGGCTTGCTCAATCAGGCGATCAAAGTGTCGGACGCCTTCCTTGAGACGGGTGAGATTGTGTCGACCCGTGGCCGCAAACCGGAAGATTCGGCTCGTGAAAACGCGACGCCGGGCGATCTGGCCCAAGGCAAGCCTTTGGTCGTGCTGATCAACGGCGGTTCGGCCTCGGCCTCGGAAATCGTGGCGGGTGCGTTGCAGGACCAGCGCCGCGCGATTGTGGTCGGCACCAAAAGCTTTGGCAAAGGGTCGGTACAGACGCTGATGCCGCTGAAGGGCGAAGGCGCGATGCGTCTGACCACAGCGCGCTATTACACGCCGTCGGGGCGGTCCATCCAATCGTTGGGCGTGATGCCCGACATCGTGGTGAACCAGCCCGTGGTGGACCCGGCGGCGGAAGGCACCGAAACCAAGGCGGCGGAGGATGCGGCGAAACAGCGGTCCGAAGCCGATCTGCGCGGTGCCATCACCAACGATTCGATGACGGATGATGAGCGCAAGCTGCTGGAAGACGAACGCGCCCGCACCGAAGAGGCCGCCAAGTTGCGCGACGAGGATTACCAGCTGGCCTATGCCGTGGACATCCTGCGCGGGTTGAACGCTGTTGCGCCCAAACCGTAACCCATCGCCGCGCCGGGGAACTCTCTGGCGCGGCCCATCCGTGAGGCGCATATGACCGTTGACCCCGAAACCCTGCCTTACCGTCCTTGCGTGGGCGTTGTGCTGATCAACGCCGACGGGAAAATCTTTGCCGGGCAGCGCTTGGACAACCGCGGCGACGCTTGGCAAATGCCGCAGGGGGGCATTGATGACGGCGAAAAACCGCGGGAAGCTGCGCTGCGCGAGTTGTGGGAGGAAACCGGGGTCACCGCCGATCTGGTCGATTTCATCGGCAAGACCCATGGCTGGGTGACCTATGATCTGCCCGCCGAATTGCTGGGTCGGGTTTGGGGTGGCAAGTATCGGGGGCAGCGGCAAAAGTGGTTCCTGTACCGCTATCTGGGCACGGATGATCAGGTCAGCATCGCCACCACGCACCCCGAATTTGGCGCGTGGCGCTGG
>JBIHZO010000203.1:0-6343 GCA_044231405.1 Cypionkella sp.
CAGCACAAAGCAATCGTGATGACGAACCTTCGCGGCAAAGTTGGCGTCGCCGGAGGTATATGCCCCCATCGCGTCGCGGTTGGCGCCCCTGAACCGGAATGGATGACACCTGATCACATCGGGCGGACCGCGCATTTAGCGGAACTCCATCTTTTCCGATGGCATGTCGCGGTCATCCTGACGCCTCTGTGCTGAAGGAAACACAGTGTTGCTTCTCATGCATAACGCTACAACCCAAATTCAAAGCCCAAATTGCAGGCGAAGGCTGCGAATCTTGCGGGACGATTGCATCACGTTTGGACGAGGGGGTTGAGAACTTTTGCCAAACCCCGTACCGATATTTGAAATCCCTGCTACAGGTCTCCCGAATGTTGAGCAATCTTTCTGAAGGCGACATCAGGCTTCTAAAGGTTTTCGCGAAGGTGGTCGATGCTGGTGGATTTTCGGCCGCGCAGATCGACTTAAACATCAGCCAATCGACGATCAGCACCCACATGACCTCGTTGGAACAGCGGCTGGGGATGCGACTGTGCGAACGCGGGCGTTCCGGGTTTCGGCTGACCGAGCGCGGGCAGCTGATCTATCAGGCCAGCCAGCGCCTTTTTATGGCGCTGGACGAGTTTCGCACCGATGCGGGTGCGGCGCGGAACTGCCTGACCGGCAACCTTGTGGTTGGCATCGTCGACAGCCTGATCACCAATCCGGTCTGCGGGCTGCACCGTGCGATTTCAGCCTTCAATGATATGGCTCCCGAGGTTCAGATCACCATCCGCGTTACCTCGCCCTCCGAGATTGAGCGGGTGGTGCTGGAGGGCAGTTGCGATCTGGGTCTTGGCACTTGCGGTGAGCATTCGCCCTATCTGGAATACGAGAACATCTTTGAAGAGCGGCAGGTTCTTTATTGTGGCCAAGGTCATGCCTTGTTTGCCCGCCACCTTGACGTCGCTACGACAGAGCTGAAAGACTATCAGTTCGTGCGCCGGGCCTATGCCTCCCCGGACCAGTTACCCGGTATCAAGCTGGGGTCGACAGCGGTGGCCGATCTTATGGAGGGGGTCGCGGCCTTCATCCTGTCTGGCCGCTATCTCGGCTTTCTGCCAGCGCATCTTGGCCAGCATTGGGTGGCACAAGATATGATGCGGCCGCTTCTGGACAGTGCTTTGGGCTATCCCAACCCAGTCTATATTGCGACCCGCAAGACTGAAACCAAAAAGCCGATCCTGTCGGTGTTTCTGAAAGAATTGCGGCTGGCGCATGGGGCGCAACCCGAAGTTACCGCAGGAAAGCGCCGGATTCGGCTGCCGAAGGCGGTTTAAGTTTGGCTAGGCCGCGCGGATCAGTGTTTCAGCACCTGACTTAGAAACAGTTGGGTGCGTTCGTTTTTAGGGTTTGAAAAGAATTCTTCCGGCGGGGCGATTTCGACGATTTGGCCGTGGTCCATGAAGATGACCTTGTCGGCGACGGTCTTGGCAAAGCCCATCTCATGCGTGACACAGATCATCGTCATGTGATCCTCGGCCAGCTCAACCATCACGTCCAGCACCTCTTTGATCATCTCGGGATCAAGCGCAGAGGTCGGCTCGTCAAACAGCATGATTTGCGGTTCCATGCACAAAGCGCGGGCGATGGCGACACGCTGCTGCTGGCCGCCGGAAAGCTGGCTGGGGAATTTATGCGCCTGTTCGGCGATCCGCACCCGTTTCAGATAGACCATCGCGCGTTCTTCTGCCTCGGCCCGCGATTGTTTGCGCACCCGGCGTGGGGCAAGGGTCAGATTGTCCAAAATGCTCAGATGCGGGAACAGGTTGAACTGCTGGAACACCATGCCAACCTCGCGCCGGACATGGTCGACGTTCTTGCTTTCGGCGTTCAACTCAACGCCCTCGACAAGGATCTGGCCCTTCTGATGTTCTTCCAACCGATTGATACAGCGGATCACGGTGGATTTACCCGACCCAGACGGGCCGCAGATCACCACGCGCTCGCCCTTGGTTACGGTCAGCGAGATGTCTTTCAAAACCTGAAACTGACCATACCATTTGTCGACATGGCGCAGTTCGATCATCGTTTCGGTGGGGCTGGCCATGGCGGAACTCCGGTTAGCGTGTGACCCGCAACCGACGTTCCAGCACACGGGAACCAAGGGTCAGCGGGTAGCAGATGGCAAAGTAAATCAGGGCGACAAGGCCGTAGATGATCAGCGGTTTGAAGGTGGCATTGGCGACGATCTGGCCCGACCGGGTCAATTCGTCAAAGCCCACAATCGAGGCAAGTGCTGTGCTTTTCACCAGTTGCACCAGAAAGCCGACGGTCGGCGGGATCGCGATCTTCAGCGCTTGCGGCAGGATCACATAGCGCATCCGGGTGGTGAAATTCATCCCCAGACTGGCGCTTGCGTCCCATTGGCCGCGCGGAATGGCATCGACGCAGCCGCGCCAGATCTCGGCCAGAAACGCGCTGGCATAAAGCGTCAGCGCCACACCAGCGGCAATCAGCGGCGAGACTTCGACCCCCAGCAGCGGCAGGCCAAAGAAAACCAGAAACAGTTGCAGCAGCAAAGGCGTGCCTTGCAGCAGTTGAATGTAGATCGTCGTGGCCCGCCCGCCAACTTTCGGCGCGCCATAGCGCCAAAGCAGCAGCAGGGTCGCGCCGATGCCACCGCCGATAAAGGCGATCAGCGACAACAGCAGCGTCCAACGCGCGGCCAGCAGCAGGAACGGGATGATATCGCTGAGCGGCAGAGTGATCATCCGCGTTGCCCCACAAAATAGCGCCGTCCGGCGATGTTGAACAGCCAGCGCAAGATCAGCGCCATGCCAAGATAGATCAGGGTGACAATGAAATAGGTCTCAAACGCGCGATAGGTGCGCGATTGGATCAGGTCGGCCACATGGGTCAAGTCGATCACCGCGATCTGCGACACGACAGCAGATTCCAGCATGGTGATAACAATCTGGCTGACAAGCGCCGGGTAAACCACCGCCACCGCCTGCGGCAGGGTGATGTAGATGAACACCGACAGCGGCGACAGCCCCAGCGACAGGCCCGCCTCGCGCTGACCTGGGGGGACAGCTTCAAGCCCCGCCCGCATGATTTCAATGCCGTAAGCCGTCAGATTGATGGTCATCGCAAGCGCTGCCGCCGTCAAAGCAGTAAGCTTGATGCCAAGGCTTGGCAGGCCGAAGAAGATGAAGAATAGCTGCACGATGAACGGGGTATTGCGGATCAGTTCGACATACGCGCCCACCACACGCTGCGCCCAGACCGGGCCCCAGCGCCGGGTGGCAGCACCACCAATGCTCAGCGCCATGCCGAGGGTGGCAGCAATCGCGGTCAGCGCCAAGGTCAGGCCTGCCCCTTCAAGGAGCAGGCCCATGCTGGCCGTGATCGCGCTGAAATCCAGCTCGTAGCCCATGTTCGGATCAGAAGTCTTTGGCCAAGGGCTGCTTGAGCCATTTTACCGCAACTTCGTTCAGGCTGCCGTCGGCTTTCATCGCCGCAATCGCCTTGTCCAGCGCGTCTTTCAGCGCGGTTTCGCCCTTCTTCACTGCCATCTGGCTGGGCGAGGACAAAAGCTGGAACTTCTCAACCGGTTCAATCGCCGGGTTCTGTGCAAGGATCGTAGCGCCGACATCGTTGCCGACAACCATCAACTGCGCTTGCCCGGCAAGGAAGGCCGAGATCACGCCGCTGTAGTCGGCATAGCGTTGAATATCGGCATCGGCTGGCGCGATTTTGGTGACTTCGGTGTCTTCCAGCGTGCCTTTGTTCACAGCGATGGTTTTGCCGGAAAGCCCTGCGGCATCCGCCACATCCAACTCTTTCGGACCCATCACCACGATGTAATAAGGCGCATAGGGGGCTGCGAAATCAACCACTTGCGCGCGCTCGTCGCTGAAGCCAATCGACAGCAGAACATCAACCTTGCCCTCGGTCAGAAACGGGATGCGGTTCTGCCCGGTGATGGCGACCAATTCGGCCTTTACGCCCAAAGCGGCGGCCAGTTTGTCGGCCACTTCGGTGTCATAGCCTTCAATCTTCATGCTGGTGTTCAGCGAGGCGAAAGGCGGGAAATCTTGGAAGATGCCGACTTTCAGCACACCAGCTTTGGTCACATCTTCCAGTGCATCGGCAAAGGCCGGGGCGAAAGCGCCGGTGAACAACACGGTGGCAAGCGCAAGGCTGGCGCGGCGGGTAAGGGTATAGGGCATGTGTCTCTCCTGAATGTTGGGGTCGGCTGGCGGGCTTTTGTGCTTCTTATTCTGGCCTCAGTGACGCAGGTTGGGGTGGGGGTTCAATAGCGATGAGCCGAAACTCAGTTTGGCGTTGGTCGATGTATGCGATTGGCAAAAGAATGATCTGCCGGAAGCGATATCAGCCCGGTCTGCTGCTTATCTTGTCAGACAAAGCATGGCGTTGTCACAGGGTATTCGTCACCCGCCGAACTTCCGAGCAAGGCACATTCAAATTGACTGGCGTCAAAGCGAACTTCTGATCTCTGACGTGTTTCGCTTGGGCGCAATTGGCTAGACCTCGGGCAACATCACGTCGACAGGGGTAAGCCGATGACCACATTCAACCAACCACTTGGCGGCAATGACATGGCGCGCTTTTCTGGGCCTGCCACGATGATGCGGCTGCCAAGCCAGCCCACGGCTGCGGGGTTGGACGTCTGCTTTGTCGGCGTGCCGCTGGATATCGGCACCTCAAACCGCTCTGGCACGCGGCACGGTCCGCGCCAGATCCGGGCGGAGTCCTGTATGCTACGCCCCTTCAATATGGCCACTGGCGCGCGTCCGTTTGACTCGGTGCAGGTCGCCGACATTGGCGATGTGGCGATCAACACCTTTGATCTGAAAAAATCCATCGGCATCATCGAGGCGGCCTATAACGAGATCCTGTCGCATGGTTGCAAACCCCTGACGCTGGGCGGAGACCATACCCTGACGCTGCCGATCCTGCGCGCGATGTGCAAAGTGCATGGCCCGGTGGCGCTGATCCATGTCGACGCCCATGCCGATGTGAATGACGAGATGTTCGGCGAGAAAATCGCCCATGGCACCCCATTCCGCCGCGCGGTGGAGGAAGGCTTGCTCGTCTGCGACAAGGTGTTTCAGATCGGTCTGCGCGGCTCGGGCTATTCGCCCGATGATTTCAACTGGTCGCGCAGGCAGGGCTTCACCGTCGTTCAGGCCGAGGAGTGCTGGTATCAGTCGATGAGGCCACTGATGGCGCAGGTGCGCGCAGTGATCGGTGATCATCCGGTCTATCTCACCTATGACATCGACAGCCTTGATCCCGCTTTCGCCCCCGGCACCGGCACGGTCGAGGTGGGTGGGTTGTCGACGTGGCAGGCGCTGGAAATCATCCGGGGGTGCCGGGGCCTGAACCTGATCGGCGGCGATCTGGTCGAGGTCTCGCCGCCCTATGACCCGTCCGGCAATACCGCACTGATTGCGGCCAACTTCCTTTATGAAATGCTGTGCGTCCTGCCCGGCGTCGCCTTCGGAGAATAACCCATGTCCACCTGCGGTGAAGTGCTGGTCAAACTGCTAGAGGCTTACGGCGTCGAATTGATCTTCGGTATCCCCGGCGCGCATACGCTGGAGCTTTACCGCGGCCTGCTCGACACGCACATCCGCCACATTACTCCGCGCCACGAACAAGGCGCAGGTTTCATGGCGGATGGCTATGCGCGGGTGACGGGCAAGCCGGGTGTGTGTTTTATCGTCACCGGCCCCGGCATGACCAATATCGCCACCGCAATGGGGCAGGCCTATGCAGATTCGGTGCCGATGCTGGTGATCTCTGCCGTTAACGCGCGCGATCAGTTGGGGATGCAGCAGGGCCGCTTGCATGAATTGCGCTCGCAACAGCACCTTGTCTCTGGGGTTGCCGCCTTCAGCCATACGCTTCTCGACCCTGCACAACTGCCCGGCATCCTCGCCTGCGCTTTTGCGGTATTTGGCAGCCAGCGCCCGCGCCCGGTGCATATCGAGATACCCTTGGATGTCATAGTCGCCGAGATGGGGGAGGGGCCTTTCGTTCCATGGTCCTTGCCGACCCAACCCGGCCCGCAGCCCGCAGCCATAGCCAAAGCCGCAAACCTGCTGGTCCATTCCCGCCGCCCGATGATCGTGGCAGGTGGGGGGACTGTCGGGGCCGCCGCCGAGATCCGTGCCATAGCCGAGCATCTGAACGCGCCGGTGTTTATGACGATCAATGGCAAGGGCATTCTGCCTGCGGCGCATCCGTTGATCCTGTCGGGCAACCTTGGGCTGGCCCCGATGCGGTCAGAAATGGCCACCTGCGACGTCATCCTTGCGGTGGGCACCGAGTTTGG
>JBIHZO010000204.1:0-6340 GCA_044231405.1 Cypionkella sp.
GGGGCGCCCATGTCAGACGAAACCGGCTTAGACGAAACCGAAGGCTCGGGTGATGCCCTCCCCGCGCGGCGCAATTTTTACGGGCGCATTCGTGGCAAAACCCTGCGCGCCAGCCAAAAGGACTATTTGGCCGAGGATTTGGGGCCTGTCACGCTGAACGGCGTGACCCGTGCTGAAAACCCTGCGCGCGGTTTGGTACAGCTGGAACCGTGGCGGCAAGCACGCCCCCTATGGCTAGAGATCGGCTTTGGCGGCGGCGAGCATCTGGTGCATATGGCCGCGACCTATCCCGCGATCGGCATTGTCGGTTGTGAGCCCTTTGTGAACGGCATCGCCATGCTGCTGGGCAAGATCCGGGCGGCGGGCGTGACCAATCTTGCGATCCACCCCGGCGATGTGCGCGATTTGTTCGATGTTTTGCCCGCTGCGTCCATCGCCAAGGCCTTCCTGAACTATCCCGATCCATGGCCCAAGGCCCGCCATCACCGCCGCCGCTTTGTGACGCAGGGCTATCTGACGGCTTTGGCGCGGGTGCTGCAGCCGGGGGCCGAATTTCGCGTGGCGACGGATATTGCTGATTATGTGCGTCAAACCATGGAAGAGGTGCCAAAAGCCGGGTTTGATCTGGTTTATGAGGGTGCCGTGCCTTGGGACGACTGGCTATCGACGCGTTATGAGCAAAAGGCGCTGCGCGAGGGGCGGCCACCGCATTATCTGACCTACCGGCGAATCGCTGGCTGACAGGCTGGATGCGCTCTGCGCGGGCAGTATCTGGAAAACAGCAACTTTTAGGGCATCTTCTGTGCCGTGAGTGCCACGGCCACCAGCTGTCACGCGGGCGCACTGCGGACACTTGCGGCGATGTTCGATCAGCATCAGGCAAGCGGGGCTGTCAGGCGGGATTTGCGGCGGGCTTCAGTCGGATCACCACATCCACGCGCGAAATCTCCATGCCTGCCGGAGCATCGGGCAGGCCGGTGATTTGCAGATCCTCTGCGGGCGCGTCGGTCAGGTTATGGCTGTTTTCCCAGTAGAAATGCGGGTGATCGTCCATCCGGGTGTCGAAATAGCTGCGTGATCCGTCGACGACGACTTCGTTCAGCAGGCCTGCCTGGCAGAATGCGCGCAGGGTGTTGTAGACGGTGGCGAGGCTGACCTTTTCTCCAGACTGACCGGCGGCGACGTAAAGCCCCTCGGCGGTGACATGGCGGTCCAGCCCGTCGCCCACCAACAGCCCGGCCAAAGCCAGCCGTTGCCGCGTTGGGCGCAAGCCCCCCCGTGACAGCCAAACCGTGCTGCGTTCTGTGGTCGTGATCTGCATGGGCGTTCCCGTATGACGTCGCCCTTTATAGCGGTGCTGCCCCCGGCTTATCAAACGAAAATCCGCCGGGGGGATCGCCCGCGCCGCCCTCCACTTGCTTCCCCTTCCCGCCGGGTGTTACACGGGGGAAAAGGCACAGCCTCGGGGGGATCTGGCGGGCATGAGCGGTTTTCCAACTTCATTCGGCAAAGATGATCTGTTGAAATGTGCGCGGGGCGAGTTGTTTGGCCCCGGCAATGCGCAATTGCCGATGCCGCCGATGCTGATGATGGACAGGATCACCGAAATCTCGGGTGATGGCGGCCTGCATGGCAAGGGCCATGTGGTGGCGGAGTTCGACATCACGCCCGACCTGTGGTTCTTTGAATGCCATTTTCCGGGCAATCCGATCATGCCCGGCTGTCTGGGTCTGGATGGGCTTTGGCAGTTGACGGGGTTCAATCTTGGCTGGCGTGGCTGGCAGGGGCGCGGCTATGCGCTGGGCGTCGGTGAGGTCAAACTGACCGGCATGGTGCGCCCGGAACGCAAGATGCTTCGGTACTACGTCGATTTCACCAAAGCTATTGAAACCCGTCGTCTGACCATGGGCGTCGCCGATGGCCGGGTTGAGGCGGATGGCGAGGTGATTTACCTTGTCAAGGATATGAAGGTCGCGCTGTCGGCTGCGTAAGCTGACCTTGCAGATAGGAGACTGCCCCATGCGTCGTGTTGTCATCACCGGTCTTGGTATCATCTCGTCCATTGGCAACGATGTGACCGAGGTTGAGGCGTCCTTGCGGGCGGGGAAATCCGGCATCGTGTTTGCGCCCGAATATGCCGAACATGGCTTTCGCAGTCAGGTCCACGGCATGCCGCAGATCGTGCTGGAAGATCACATCGACAAGCGCGATCTGCGCTTCATGGGACCCGGGGCGGCCTATAACTTTCTGGCGATGAAGCAGGCGATTGCGGATGCCGGGCTGACCGAAGCCGAAGTGTCAAACCCGCGGGCCGGGTTGATCATGGGGTCGGGCGGGCCATCGACTTCCAACTTCTTCGAAGCGCACCGTCTGGTGATCGAAAAGGGCGCGCCGAAAAAGATGGGGCCGTTCATGGTGACGCGCTGCATGTCGTCCACCAATTCGGCCTGCCTGGCCACGCCGTTCAAGATCAAGGGCGTGAACTATTCGATCACATCCGCCTGTTCCACCTCTGCCCATTGCATCGGCAATGGCACCGAGCTGATCCAGATGGGCAAACAGGACATCGTCTTTGCCGGTGGTGGTGAGGAACTGGACTGGACGCTGTCTTGCCTGTTCGACGCGATGGGCGCGATGTCGTCCAAGTACAACGACGCCCCGACCACGGCCAGCCGCGCCTATGACGCGAAGCGCGACGGCTTTGTCATCGCGGGCGGCGGCGGCGTGGTGGTGCTGGAAGAGTTGAACCATGCGCTGGCGCGTGGGGCCAAGATTTACGCTGAAGTCACCGGCTATGGGGCGACGTCGGACGGTTACGACATGGTCGCGCCGTCAGGTGAGGGTGGTGAACGGTCGATGCGTCTGGCAGTCTCCACGCTGCCCGACGGGCGGCATGTCGATTACATCAACTCGCATGGCACCTCGACCGTGGTGGGCGATGTGACCGAGATGGAGGCGATCCGCCGCGTCTTTGGCAAGGGATCGACGCCGCCAGTGGCATCGACCAAATCGCTGACCGGGCACAGCCTTGGTGCGACGGGTGTGCATGAGGCGATCTACAGCCTGTTGATGATGCAGGGCAATTTCATTGCCGCATCGGCCAATATCACCACTTTGGACCCGGCCCTGGATCCTTCGGAAATCGTCACCACCCTGCGTGAGGATGTGCAACTGGACACGGTTCTGTCGAACTCCTTCGGCTTTGGTGGCACCAATGCCACCTTGGTGATGAGCAAATATCTGTCTTAAGGAGTGCCACATGGCCGATCTGATGAAGGGCAAGCGCGGGCTTGTCATGGGTGTGGCCAATGAGCGGTCCATCGCATGGGGCATCGCGCGGGCCTTGGCCGCCGAGGGTGCGGAACTGGCGTTTTCCTATCAGGGCGACGCCTTCGGCAAGCGGCTGGCGCCCTTGGCCGCGACCGTCGGCAGCGATGTCATGGTCGATGTCGATGTGACCAATGACGCGAGCCTTGACGCTTGCTTTGCCACGTTGAAGGACACATGGGGCACGATGGATTTCCTGATTCACGCCATCGCGTTTTCAGACAAGACCGAGTTGACGGGGCGGTTCACCGCCACCAGCCGCGAGAATTTCTCCAATACCATGGCGATTTCCTGCTTTTCCTTCATCGACGTCAGCCGCCGCGCTGCCGAGTTGATGCCGAACGGTGGCAGCCTGATCACTCTGACCTATGGCGGATCGAACCGGGTCACGCCGAATTACAACGTCATGGGCGTGGCCAAGGCGGCCCTGGAATCGGCGACGCGCTATCTTGCCAATGACCTTGGGCCGCAACAGGTGCGGGTGAATGCAATCTCGCCCGGTCCGATGAAAACGCTGGCCGGGGCGGCCATCGGCGGCGCGCGCGCGACCTTCCGCCACACCGAGGCCAACGCGCCGATGCGCGCCAATGCGACGCTGGAGGCGATTGGCGGCACCGCGGTCTGGCTGTGTTCCGACTATGGCAACTGCACCAGCGGTGAGGTTGTCCATGTCGATTGCGGCTATCACGTGCTGGGCATGCCGCAAGCGGACAATCTGTGATCTGGCAGGGCTGGCCCAGTGCTTGACCTGCTCGCAGCCCTCGCCCTGATGGCCGCTGCCCTGTACACCCTGCGGGGCGGGTTGATCGGGCCGGGGCGTGGTCTGCGGGTGGTGGGGTTTGACACCAACGCCATAGGCTTGGGCGTGCTGGCCGTGGGCTTTGCGGTGTGGTTCTTCGGCTGGCAATATGGCGCGGCGCTGATCATCACCGTCGTGTTGCACGAATTCGGCCATGTCGTGGCATTTCGCATCTGCGGGCATAGCGATGCAAGGTTCCGGCTGATCCCGCTTTTGGGTGGCATGGCGATTTCGAACAAGCTGCCCGCCAGCCATGAGGACGATCTGTTCATCAGCCTGATGGGCCCTGCGATTTGTCTGGCCCCGATGGTTCTGGCCTTTGCGCTGTCCGATCTGGTGGTGGAACAGTCCTGGGGGCTGGCGAATTTTCTGTATATTCTGGGGCTTGTGATGGGCAGCCTGAATTTCTTCAACCTTCTGCCGTTCTGGCCCCTGGACGGCGGCAAGATCACCCGGGTGCTGACCTTAACCTACTTCCCTCAGTTCTCGCGGGGCGTCTCCATAGCAATGTCGGCCACAGCGGCGGCGCTTTGCGTGCTGTCGGGGTCGTTCATCCTGCTGATCTTCGTGTTGATGGGCTGGCATGGGCTGGTGCAGTCGGAACAACTGATCACGAAGCAGAAGGCGATGTCGAAGACCCGCGGACTTTGGGCGACAGTGGCGTATCTGTCAACACTGCTGGCCTTTGGTGTCGGCGGCCTCCCATTGCTGAGCGGGTTTCTGTAGCAGAACTGGAGCGGGCGGCGGGAATCGAACCCGCGTCTTTAGCTTGGAAGGCTAAGGTCTTACCATTACACAACGCCCGCGCTGAGCTGTGCATAGCATTGCCTGCGGGCAGGCTCAACACCCAAGAAGAAATCTTTGGGATCGGAAGGTTCTGGGGGCAGGCGGGCCTGCCCCCAAGGGTGAATTCACTGACCCAAGATCTTGATGCGGCCTTCGACCACTGGCCGCACCTTGCCCATCTTTTCGACATGGGCCATCACATCATTGGCCATCAGATTGCCGCCGCCCGCGTTGGTGACAACACGGCCACCGCCAAGGGCCGCAAAGCCATCACCACCGCCAAGGATGTAGTCGTTGACCGCAACCTTGTAGACGGTATCCGCGGCCAGTGGCGCACCCGCCACCATCACCTCGGACACCCGCTTGCCAGCCTCGGCCGTCGGATCAAAGGCAAAGGTCAGCCCCGACACCTGCACAAACCGCCCGGCCCCCTTTTCATGCTGTGACACGGCGTTTTCCAGCGCCAGCAGCACCTGCGCGCCCGGCAGTTCCGTCATGACGGTGATGTTGCCAAAGGGCAGCTCTGTCAGAATATCGCGCCGGGTCAGCTTGCTGCCCGCGTCATAGGTGCGGTCGCCGCGAATGCCGCCGCCGTTCATCAAGGCAATGTCGGCCCCTGTCGCCGCCCGCATCGCATCGGCGATCAGGTTGCCCATGCTGGATTCCTCGGCCCGCACCACGTTGCGGCGGCTGTCCAACGCGGTTTCGGCCACGCCGATTTCGACATTCAGCGTCGCGTCCAGATCGGCATTGAACTTGTCGACCAGAGCTTGGCTTTCCGGGTCGGGCGTCACCGAAGCCGTGTCGATGAAGCGGAAATTCGGAACCCAGGAAATCGTGCGCTTGCCGTCGTTTTCGCCAATCTCAACCATCAGATCAACCGGCGTCAGGAACTGCCCGTCGATCGAGGTTTCGACATAGGCCGTCACCCCATCGTAAGCGGTGGCATAGGAATGGTCGTCGCCCGACAGGATCACGTCGAACGCATGCGATTTGATCAGGGCGCGGTCGTTTTCCATATTGGTCTGCACCACGCCGACCACGATATCCGCGCCAGCCTCGCGCGCCGCTTTGGCGGCCTCAACCGCCATATCCACTGTCGGTCCGAACTTCAGCGATCCGGTCGACGACACCTCGGGCGAGGTGTCCTGCGCCACCGGGATCAGCGCGACTTTCAGCCCGCCGACCTCTTTCACCACCACGCCGCCCAGCCCTTCCACCGCAGTGCCGTCATCCTGGGTGATGTTGATCGCGGCCCAGGGGTATTTGGACGCCTTCAGCTTTTCGGCAAAGTTTTCAGGGCCGAAGTCGAACTCATGATTGCCGGGCACCGCCAGATCGAAGGGCACAAGGTTGGTCAGATCAATGGTGTTCTGGCCCTTGTCGAATCCCGAAAGCAACGAGGGCGACAGCATATCGCCATCAAAC
>JBIHZO010000205.1:0-6331 GCA_044231405.1 Cypionkella sp.
AATGCGCCAAGACCCTGCCACCGTTGGATAAAATGACGTGTGCTTGAAGGGAAACCCTCGGCCATGCGGCTTGCACATTGCCGAGAGGGATGCCGAAATCGGCGACGGTCAGATGCGCCCAGGCAATGGCCTGGGCTTTGAGATCGACGCCCAGACTGTCAGCCCCCCTGACCCGCATCTCGTCAAGACTGGTCAGGGTCAGCACCAGCTGGGGCCGCCAGTTGGCGATCTGAGCCAGATCAGCCGCATAGTCGCCCTCCCCCCTGGCATCGGGCAAATCCCCAACCAGCCCTGCCCCAAGGTCAGTTCTGCAATCTTGAACGCCATATCGCCCCCTTTCGGTTTACGGCGACGGACGATGGCCCTAGTCTGCCACTTGCCCGAATCCTAACCGCACAGGCCATGATGACCGACGCTCCCGAGCAAGCCTATCAGGTTCTTGCCCGCAAATACCGCCCCGAAACCTTTGCCGATCTGGTCGGCCAAGAGGCAATGGTGCGCACCCTGAAGAACGCCTTCGCGGCGGACCGGATCGCGCATGCCTTCATGATGACGGGCATTCGCGGGACGGGGAAAACCACCACAGCGCGGATCATTGCCAAGGGGTTGAACTGCGTTGGTCCCGATGGCAAGGGCGGGCCGACGACCGAGCCTTGCGGGCGCTGTGATCCTTGCCGCGCGATTGCCGAGGGCCGCCATGTCGATGTGATGGAGATGGATGCCGCCTCTCGCACTGGCGTCAATGACATGCGCGAAGTCATTGATTCTGTTCACTATCGGGCGGCCTCGGCGCGCTACAAGATCTACATCATCGACGAAGTGCATATGCTGTCGAACGCCGCCTTCAACGCGTTGTTGAAAACCTTGGAAGAACCGCCGGCACATGTGAAATTCATTTTCGCGACCACGGAAATCCGCAAGGTGCCGGTGACAGTGCTGTCGCGCTGTCAGCGGTTTGACCTCAAACGGATCGAACCCGAAGTGCAGATGGCGCTGCTGCGCAAGATTGCGCTGGCCGAGGGCGCGCGGATCACCGACGGCGCGCTGGCGATGATCACGCGGGCGGCCGAAGGGTCGGCCCGCGATGCCACCAGCCTGCTGGATCAGGCGATTTCGAATGGCGCGGGGGAAACCAGCGCTGATCAGGTGCGGGCGATGCTGGGGCTGGCCGATCGGGGCCGGGTGCTTGACCTGTTCGATCTGATCATGAAAGGCGATGCGGCGGCAGCTTTGGCGGAACTGTCGGGGCAATATGCCGACGGGGCGGACCCTATGGCAGTGTTGCGCGATCTGGCCGAAATCACGCATTGGGTTTCTGTGATCAAGATCACGCCCACCGCTGCGGATGACCCGACAACGCCGCAGGATGAGCGCGAGCGCGGACTGGATATGGCCACGCGCCTGCCCATGCGGGTTCTCACGCGGATGTGGCAGATGCTGCTGAAGTCGCTGGAAGAGGTGGCTTTGGCCCCCAACGCCATGATGGCAGCGGAAATGGCCGTGATCCGGTTGACGCATGTGGCCGATCTGCCGGACCCCGAGTTGCTGATCAAACGTTTGCAGTCGCAGTCGCAGCCGATCGGGGGGGGCGCCCCGGCGGGTGGGGGTGGTGGCGGTTCAGTGCATGCGCCGATGATGCGCATGGCCCCGGCCGCGCCGATGCGGGGGCCCACCATGATGGGTGGGCAAGCGGTGGCTCTGGCGGCAGAGCCCGGTCATGTCTTGGCCACTTTTGCACAAGTGGTTGAACTGATCCGTGAAAAGCGCGATGGCGTCTTGCAGATCGAGGTCGAGAACAACCTGCGGCTGGTCCATTACGCGCCGGGGCGGATCGAGTTTGAACCGGGACCGAAGGCCGCCAGGGACCTCGCCGCGCGGCTGTCGCAGCGGTTGCAGGGCTGGACGGGTGCGCGCTGGGTGGTGTCTGTGGTGTCTTCGGGTGGGGCTGCGACCATTGCCGAAGAGCGCGACGCCGAGGCCAGTTTGCAGCGCGCCGAGGCGATGGGCAGCCCCCTGGTGCAGGCGGTTCTGGCCGCCTTTCCGGGAGCGAAAATCACCGAAATCCGCACACCCGAGGCGATGGCCGCCAGTGCCGCGCTCGATGCGTTGCCAGAAGTTGAAGATGAATTTGATCCCTTCGAGGACATGTAGGAGAAAACGATGCTGAAAGGTTTGGGCGGGCTGGGCGATATGGCCGCGATGATGAAGGCCGCGCAGGAGATGCAGGTCAAGATGGCCGAATTGCAGGAAGAACTGGCGCGCACGGTGGTGTTGGGCGAGGCCGGCGGTGGCTTGGTCAAGGCGCGGGTGACGGCCAAGGGCGAGGTGACGGGGCTGGACATCGACCCCTCGATTCTGGTCGCATCTGAAAAGGAAGTGGTCGAGGATCTGATCATCGCCGCGATCAAGGATGCACAGGTCAAAGCCGCCGCGCGCAGCCAGTCGGAAATGCAGAAGATGGCACAGGGCCTCGGTCTGCCCGCCGATATGAAGCTGCCGTTCTGAGGCATGCAATCCACGCGCGACATTGAAACGTTGATCGACCTGATGGCGCGGCTGCCGGGGCTTGGGCCGCGGTCTGCCCGGCGTGCGGTGTTGGCGCTGCTGAAAAAGCGTGGGCAGTTGATGGCTCCCTTGGCGCAGGCGATGGCGCAGGTGGCGCTGAACGCCCGCGATTGCGCGGTTTGTGGCAACATCGGCACCGCCGATCTGTGCCCGATCTGCAGCGACCCCGCGCGGGCGACGGGCGAGATCTGCGTTGTGGAAAACGTCGCAGATCTGTGGGCGATGGAGCGGGGCGGCGCGTTCAAGGGCCGTTACCATGTGTTGGGCGGCACACTTTCTGCACTGGATGCAATGGGGCCGGATGAGTTGGGCATTCCCCGGCTGGCGGCGCGGGTGGCAGATGGGGCGACAGAGGTGATTCTGGCGCTGAACGCCACTGTCGATGGCCAGACCACGGCGCATTACATCGCGGATGTGCTGTCGGGCCTTGACGTGCAGATCACCTCTCTGGCGCAAGGTGTGCCGATTGGCGGCGAGCTGGACTATCTGGACGATGGGACGATTGGCGCGGCCCTGCGCGCGCGCAAACGGTTTTAGCCGGTTCACAACCATACCGCGTTTCCGCCGCATTGCTGCCCGAATTGGCAGCAATCCTGGCCAGACAAAGGTTTGGAGGGTCAGATGGCTGTTGTTTCGTTGCTGATGGGGGGATGCGTTGGCTTCTTCTCGGCACTGTTCGGCTTGGTCATCCTGAACGTCAGCTGGATCGCGGCCCTTGGCCTTTGGTCCGGCGTCGGCACTTTGGCCTCGGCATTGGTGCTTGGTTTCGCGCTTTTGCCCAAGCGCCGCGCGCAACCCAACATGGTTGCCGAACGCGCCTGATCCTGAAATTTTTCTTGAAATGACAGCCGACTGACCCAATATTTGGTGGGCGTTGTTATCACCACTCGATCCCTGTCTCCGATTTCGGCACAGCAATCGACGTTTGCTGACTGCGCCGGGCCGTCGCAATCTCGTGGGCGGCATTGCTGAAGGAGACTTCACGATGGCTAAGGGCACCGTGAAATGGTTCAATGAAACCAAAGGTTACGGCTTTATCGCCCCGGAAGGTGGCAAGAAAGACGTGTTTGTTCACATCACAGCACTGGAGCGGGCTGGCCTGCGGTCTTTGAAAGACGGTCAGCCGGTGACGTTCGATATCGAAGCGGGCCGTGATGGCCGCGAATCGGCAAGCAATCTGGCATTGGCCTGACCTGCCGACCCCGCGACGGCAAAAGGGCGAGTGTAAGGCCCGCCCTTTTGACCCCGCCCTTTTGACGTCGACACTTATGCGGCGCGCATCAACAAACGGTCGCGCAGAGCATGTTCAAAGCCCACCCGCAGCGACACGGCCGACAAAGGCGCGCGCAGCACAACGGCGTCGCCGCGATCTTCGGGGAATTGTTGCTGCTGGCATTCCCGACTGACCAGAATCACCGGCAAGCGCCGCGCGACTTCGCCCAACATCGCAAAGGCGCGACGGCCTGCGTCAATGCCGCCGATGCTGTCGCAATCAATCACGAACAGACCGTAACCGGCCGGATCCTCAATCGCGGCTTCCAGCCCCAGAAACAGATCATCGGTCATCTCGACCAGACTGCCCAGACCCGCCAGTTTGTGCCGGACCGGATTGTCCAAAGCGGATGTGACAAGCAGCACCCGGATACCGAAACCCACCTGCGCGGCGTTGTTTTGTTCAAAGGATCTGACAAGCTGCATCTAAGTCTCCATTGTTGAACGCGGGCACTGGTGACGAACTGATCACCAGGAATTACACGGCAGTTGCGGCAGAATTGGGGATAATTTCCGGCAACAACAAAGCGATTGTGGCGGCCGATTGTCATTGCAGCGCGCAGATCACGCCGCCATGATCGGCTCATCCCCCATCCCCACAGGCAGGATCATGACAGGCCCCGATTACCAAAGCCTTATCGACCAACCGACCTGGGCGTTCATTCGCACCACCGATTCGGCCTATCCTCCCGACACTGCCGGCCTGACCATCGCCGAACAGCGCGCAATCTATGACGGCATGTGCCGCATTTTTCAGCGCAGCTATCCTGCAGGGGTGACGTCGCAGGATGTGACTGTGGCCGGAGTGCCCTGCCGCCATTACCCCGGAGCCGCCCCGTTGGTGATCTATCTGCACGGCGGCGGGTATGTGGTCGGCGGTCTGCACAGCCATGACGACGTCTGCGCCGATATCCGCGCGGTGACGGGTCTGGGCGTGCTTTCGGTGGACTACCGTTTGTCGCCCGAGCACCTGCACCCGGCGGCCTACCAAGATGCGATGGGAGTGGTGCAGTCCAGTGCCGGGCCGCTGATCCTGGTGGGGGACTCGGCTGGGGCCAATCTGGCAGCGGCGGTCTGCCATGGGTTGCGCGGCGCTGATGTCGCCATTCTGGGGCAGGTTCTGATCTATCCGGGCTTGGGCGGCGACCGCTCCAAGGGCAGCTATATCGCCCATGCCCATGCGCCGATGCTGACCTTGGCGGATGTCGAATTCTATGCAGGCATCCGCCATGGCGGGGCCGAAGTGAGGGGCGATCCGACGGTCGCGCCTTTGCAGGACACCGACTTTTCCGGCCTGCCCCCCACCGTCGCGGTCGGGGCGGAATGTGATCCTTTGTGCGATGATGCGCGCGACTATGCCGCCGCCATCACCGCTGCTTGTGGCCGCGCAAGGGCTTGGGTTGAACCCGGTCTGGTCCACGGCTATCTGCGCGCCCGCCATTCCGTCCCCCGCGCCGCCGCGTCATTCGCACGGATTTGTGGCGCGATCTCAACGCTTTCCAAGGGGCAATGGCCCGAACAGGAGACATCATGACCGCCAACATCACCCATTGGCAAGACCGCCTCGACATGGCGGCCGCCTTTCGCTGGACCGTCAAGCTGAACCTGCACGAGGCGGTGGCGAATCACTTCAGCCTTGCGGTGAATGAAGACGGCTCGAAGTTCCTGATCAACCCGAACGGGCGGCATTTTGCGCGGATCACGGCATCGTCACTGGTGGAAATCGACGCGCATGATCCGGCCACAATGCAGCGCCCGGATGCGCCCGACCCCACAGCCTGGGGCTTGCATGGTGCCATTCACCGCGCCTTGCCGCATGCACGCTGCGTGATGCATGTGCATTCGATGCATGCCACGGTTCTGGCCTCTTTGGCCGACAGCCGCCTGCCCGCGATTGACCAGAACTCGGCGATGTTTTTCAACCGGCATGTGGTGGATGACCACTACGGCGGCATGGCGTTTGAAGAGGAAGGCGCGCGTTGTGCGACCCTTCTGGCGGACCCAAGGATCACCACGATGATCATGGGCAATCACGGTGTTCTGATCATCGGGGCGACTGTGGCCGACACCTTCAACCGCCTGACCTATTTTGAGCGCGCCGCCGAAACCTACATCCGCGCCCTGCAAACCGGACAGGCGCTGCGGGTGTTGCCCGATGCGATTGCCGAGAAAACCGCGCAGGAGTGGGAGGCCTATCCCGGTTTCGCCGAGGCCCATCTGCGCGAAATCAAGGCACTGCTGGACGAGGAAAGCCCCAACTACGCAACCTGATGCAGGCTGACCATTGGCATTGGAGGGGTGCTGTGGCGCCGCCGTTGCTGATGTTTACCGGCCTGCCCGACGCTGCGTGCTGGTCCTGTCGGGCGGTGCCGGTGTGCTTTGGCGGGCTTTGCAGGCTCGCACTGGGGTGGAGCGCGATCAGTGCGGCAATCTGGCGCTGGTTTTCGCGATGTCGTGGGGCGGCAGTATTCTGATGGCCACCGACGTGGTGCCG